>URCD01000071.1 GCA_900546215.1 uncultured Eubacteriales bacterium
TTTTTGTATACAGCATTAATTTCTTGGAAATAATCCTCTCTGAGGTGATATTTATGGGCAGAGTAGGACGGATAATTTCGGCTCTGGGCATATCAGCGGCTGTACTGTCAGCGGGAATAACTGCGGCTTATCTGTATTTTGATACAGGGATAACAAACGAAGAGGCGTCTGTTGAGAGCAATGCTCAAAACATAAAAAAACAAGAGGAATATAAGGAGCTAAATACGGCCGCACAGGAGGCGTCAATAAGCGGAGGGCTTTTGGACTCAGCTGTTTTTACCTATGAATTATATAACGAAACTGCTGACACGACCGATACTATTCAGGGTGAATGTCCATATGAGCTTATTGGAAAGAACATGGTTGATGTAAAGGATTACTATCCGGACTGGCAGGTTATGTCGTTTTCATCGGATGAGGTGCTTTTGAGAAAAAATATAGGATCGGAAAACGAAGACAGATATGTAGTCGGAGTATATAACGACTGTGTTGCTGTATTTTATGAAAACAGCGAGGAAGGAATTTATATGATGACTGAAATTCCTGTTAACAGTTTGGAGCCTGACAAACAGAATATGCTGAACGAGGGTATATATGTTGAGGGCAAGGAAAGACTTAACCGAATTCTTGAAGACTACAGCAGCTGATGTAAGACAAGACTGTTAATTGCTTTTCAAAATATTATGGACATTAAATTGAAATGATGATATAATTACGTTGTGAAATTCCCCAATACAATTCACACCGAAGCTGGTATACAGCTTCAATAAAGGAAGCAGTCTGCCGCCAATGATTGCTTCTTTATTTTTTTGTTTTAAAAACCGATTTTAAGGAATAATATTTGTTGAATAATTATCAAAATAATAAAATGATGTCATACAATATATACAGAAGTTTTTTTCAGTCAGTATTCTATTGACCCGTGAATATAAAAATAATATACTTTATAATGTGATGATGCGGGATGGAGAGTATATATGAGAATTGGTGAAGAAATAATTCTAAATACAAAGATAATGAACGGCATGATAAATGAAGATGCTGTTTTTAGTGATGAGACGGAAAATTATCTGTGTCCATTTGAACCTGATGAAAACGATGAAGTCAAAATAAGGCTCAGGGTAGGAAGCGGCGAGGCCGATGAGGTATATTTTTTCTCTGACGGGGAAGGCACTCCGATGTCACTTGAAAAGACAAAGGATATGTTTGACTTTTACTTTTTGATTGTGCCGCCTGAGGAAAATAATAAAAGCTATGCTTTCAAAATAGTAAGCGGTACGGAAGAGTACTTTTTTAATAAGTACGGTTTATCCAGAAACCTTGACGAAAAAGGGAATTTTATAATAAACAGACATTATAAAACGCCTGATTGGGCAAAGGGTGCTGTCGGTTATCAAATATTTACAGACAGATTTTATAACGGAGATTCCACAAATGATGTAGTTGATGAGGAATACGGGTACCTCGGCAGAAAGGCCAAAGCGGTTAAGGAGTGGAGCACACTTCCGCAAAACAGCGATGTATCAAATTTTTATGGCGGGGATATTCAGGGAGTAATTGATAAGCTAGACTACCTTGAAGAACTTGGTATAGAGATGATTTATTTTAATCCTCTTTTTGTTTCTCCAAGCAACCATAAATATGATATTCAGGATTACGAGCACATAGACCCTCACTATGGAAAGATAATAGCTGATACAAACGACCCTGATAAATTATATATGGTACGTACTGCGTCTGAGGAAAATTTAGAGGCCAGCGATTATCTGTTTGCAGAGCTTGTTGAGCAGGCCCATAAAAGAGGCATAAAGGTGATAATTGACGGAGTTTTTAATCACTGCGGCTCGTTTAATAAATGGATGGATAAGGTCAAAATCTATGAGAAAGCCGGAGGCTATGAAAAAGGTGCATACGGTTGGGAAGACAGCCCATACCATGACTTTTTCAAGTGGCTAGGCGGACAATGGCCGGATAATGAGGAGTATGACTCATGGTGGGGACATAAAAATCATCCAAAGCTCAATTATGAACAGTCGGAAAAGCTTTTTGAATATATTATGTATATTGCTGTTAAATGGATAACGCCTCCATTTAATGCAGACGGCTGGAGAATTGACGTTGCGGCTGATTTAGGCTTTTCCACAGACTACAATCATAAATTCTGGAAGGAATTCAGAAAAAGGGTGAAAAAAGCTAACCCTGAAGCTATTATAATAGCCGAGCACTATGGAGACGCCTTCGACTGGCTGGAAGGTGACGAATGGGATACAGTTATGAACTATGACGCTTTTATGGAGCCTGTTTCATGGTTCTTTACAGGAATGGAAAAGCACAGCGACGGTTTTGATGGAGGAAAATTCAGAAACGGTAAGGAATTTGAATACTCAATGAACGCTAATACTATAAGACTTGGCACACATGCTCTTTTAATAGGTATGAATGAGCTTTCTAACCATGACCATTCAAGATTTCTTACAAGGACAAATATGAAAGTAGGCAGGCTTTCTGCACTTGGAGGAGAAGCGGCAGGTGAGGGCGTAAATATTGGAATAATGAAGGAAGCTGTCGCATTTCAGTTTATTTGGCCAGGACTTCCTACATTATATTATGGCGATGAGGCTGGGCTTGCCGGCTGGACTGACCCCGACAACAGGAGAACGTTTCCATGGGGAAATGAGAATTTAGAGCTTTTGAATTTTCACAAGGAAGTAATAAAAATCAGAAAAAATTTTCCTGTATTGAGAAATGGATCATGCAGGTTTATATATTCCGATTATGGAATAGCGGCAGTAACGAGGTTTGATGATAGTATACAGATAACCGCCGTCTTTAACAACTGCGATGAGGATAAAACCATTTCCCTGCCGATCTGGCTTTCCGGTGCGGACACTCAGGGAAGTGCAGTTTCAATTCTTGAGAGCGAAAGAGACAGCTTTAATACTGAAGCAAAAACGTACAAAATTCACGATGGAAATATAGAAATAACGATTAAGTCATATGGATGTATTATATTAAAAAGCGAATGAGTGAATTATGGATTTAAATATTATATACAGCGATAATAATATAGCGGTTATAGAAAAGCCGGCTGGAGTTCCATCTCAGCCTGATAAAACAGGAGATGCCGACCTGCTTGCGGCGGTTAGAGAAAGATTTGAATATGCCGGCCTTGTCCACAGGCTTGACAGGCCGGTCGGCGGCCTTATGGTATTTGCCCTGGATAAAAAGTCAGAGGCAATACTTTCTAAGGAGATGTCAGGGGATGGGTTTATTAAGACTTATTATGCCGTATGCTGTGGGATGCCAAAGAATGACAGCGGAATTTTGAAAGACTGGCTTGTAAAAAATCAAAGACTTAATATGTCAGCCGTTGTTCCAAAGGGAACGAAGAATGCTAAGGAGGCTTTGTTGGAATATAAAACTATCAATACAGTCTCCGATGAAAAGTTTGGTCAGCTCACGCTGATGGAAATAGTGCTGAAAACAGGGAGACACCATCAGATAAGAGTTCAGACGGCAAATGCCGGTATGCCCTTATGGGGAGACACAAAATATAATAGTTCTTTTAAAAGAGGCTTTTATAATATAAGTCCCGCTTTATATTCAGCTAGACTGGAATTCAATCATCCTGTAACGAAGGAGAGAGTTTTTTTCGAAATGATGCCGGATTTTTATCCTTTTACAGCGTTCATATAGAGTTCATATAATGTTTACATAATGTTCTCAAAAAAATTTGAAAAAGTACTTGCAATTCGAAAATTACGTGCTATAATGAATAGCAAATAAAAGAAAAAGTAGAAAACCTGTATAGGTTTTTTATTTTGAGGTTAAATTAGCACTCGCCGTCTTAGGTGGCTAACAACAAAATAAATCGGAATATTTAATCCCACCCATGATAATAATTTATTTAAGGGATTATTTAGACCGCGGTCTTTTATATGGGCTGTTAAGGAGGTAATGGATATGCTTTGCGAGAGATGTCATAAAAATGAAGCTACCGTTCATACGGTACAGGTTGTAAACGGAGAAAAATCAGAGCATTATTATTGTGAAAGCTGTGCAAAGGAAACAGGGTTTGAAAACCCTATTTCATTCCAGGATATATTTCAGGGATTACTTAATTTTGGCACTCAGAAACAGGAAGAAAGACAAAATCAGTATAGAAGTACATCGGCAAAATGCCCCAATTGCGGCATGACATATGACGAACTGAGAAGAGGCGGCAAATTTGGCTGCAGTTCATGCTATGACGCTTTTGAACCTTATATTACAGGCTCTCTTAAAAGTATTCATGGCGACAGTTCACATAAGGGGAAGGTGCCAAAAAGAAACGGAGGCGCATTTCTTAAAAAGCATGAGCTTGAGGAGCTTAAGCGCAGACTTGTTGACGCAATATCCAAGGAGGAGTATGAAGAGGCCGCTGTACTGCGTGATAGGATAAGGGCTCTTGAAGGGGATGAGAAACATGAGTAAATGGTACGAAGACGAAAAATGCAGTGAGGGAATTATAATATCAAGCCGTGTCAGGCTGGCAAGAAATTTGAAAAAGTATAGTTTTCACAATAAACTTTCAAACGCTGATGCGGAAAAAATGATTAATGATGTAAAAAATTCCATACTGGACAGCAGAACGGTGTTTGGTGAGCAGTTTAAATATATACCGGTAAATACCATGAATGAAAATGAGAAATTCGCTATGGTTGAGAAACATATTATAAGCCCGGAGCTTATGAAGTCTGATAAACCATGCGGAGTTCTTGTAAAGGATGATGAAACAATAAGTATAATGCTAAATGAAGAGGACCACATCAGAATTCAGGCTATTTCAGCCGGAGACAACATTGAAGGCGCCTTTGACTTAGCAGACAAGATAGACAATTTGATTGAGGAAAGTGTTGAATATGCGTTCAGCGAAAAATTTGGCTATCTTACAAGCTGTCCAACGAATGTGGGAACAGGACTTAGAGCTTCTTATATGATGCACCTTCCTCTGCTTGAAAGAACAGGCCAAATAAAGAGCGTTATTCAGACTATTTCTAAGTTTGGCATAACTGTGAGAGGTATTTACGGCGAAGGAAGCGAGGCCATGGGAAGCATATATCAGGTTTCCAATCAGGTGACGCTTGGGCAGAGCGAGGCGGATATTATAAGCAATCTGAAAAAGGTTGCCGCTATAATTGTTCAGCGTGAGGAAGAGCTCAGAAAAAGAGCTTACGGTTCCGGAGCCGATGATATAGAAGATAAGGTATGGCGCTCCTATGGTATACTTAAAAATGCCAGAAAAATTTCGGGAAAAGAAGCCATGCAGCTTATATCCAATATTATGGAAGGAAAAAGCATGGGGATTACGGGACTGCCGAAAAGCTCAATCGGGCTTGTAGAACTGATGATTAATATCCAGCCAGCTGGACTGCAGGTTGATAACAGAACGGAGATGACTCCACTGGAAAGAGATAAATACAGAGCAGAATATATCAGAAAAGTTTTTGAATAAACCGTTTGAAATAAACGGGAAAAGGAGTGATTAATATGCAGGGAAATTTTACAGAAAAAGCAAGAGAAGCAATTACAAAGGCTCAGCAGTATGCTGTGCATTTAGGTCATAATTATGTTGGAACAGAGCATATACTTCTTGGACTTGTCGGCGTAAAAGACAGTGTTGCTTCAAAAGCCATTGAAGCGCAGGGTGTAAGCGAGGAAGCTATTACTGAGAAAATTGAAGAGCTTGTAGGGGTAAACAACGGAGGAGGCTACTATCCTCAGGATTTTACACCAAGGTCAAAACGCGTAATTGACATGAGCGTTCAGGAAGCAATTAAAATGGGAACAGGCTACGTTGGAACAGAGCATATTCTGCTTGCGCTTATGCAGGAGCAGGATTCGATTGCGGTAAAAATTTTAGCATCTCTGGGCGTTAACGGACAGAAGCTCTACGAGGATATTATGGCTATGCTTGGTGAGGGCAGTTCAAATAATTCTTCTTCAGGCGACAGCAAGAGTACTACGCCGACGCTTGATAAATTCAGCAGGGATTTTACAAAACTGGCTTCGGAAAGCAAGTTTGACCCAATCGTTGGAAGAGATAAAGAAATAGAGCGTGTTATACAGATATTAAGCAGAAGAACAAAAAATAATCCATGCCTTGTCGGTGACCCAGGTGTCGGAAAATCAGCCATTGTTGAAGGGCTGGCTCAGGAAATATATAACGGAGATGTTCCGTCTACTCTTAAGGATAAAAGAATAGTTTCCCTTGACCTTTCTTCAATGGTCGCAGGCTCTAAGTACAGAGGCGAGTTTGAGGAAAGGATTAAAAAAGTAATTGATGAAGTTAAGGCAGCGGGAAACGTTATTCTTTTCATTGATGAAATTCATACTATTATTGGCGCGGGCGGTGCAGAAGGCGCTATCGATGCTTCCAATATACTTAAACCTTCTCTTGCAAGAGGCGAGCTTCAGCTTATCGGAGCTACAACTCTTGAGGAGTACAGGAAGTATATTGAAAAGGACGCCGCTCTTGAAAGACGTTTCCAGCAGGTGATGGTAAATGAGCCAAGCGAAGAGGAAGCGGTTGAAATGCTTAAGGGACTTCGTGATAAGTATGAGGCTCATCACAAAGTTAAAATTACTGACGGCGCTATAGAGGCTGCAGTAAAAATGTCTTCAAGGTATATAACAGACAGATATCTGCCAGATAAGGCAATTGACCTTATGGACGAGGCAGCTTCAAAGGTAAGACTTAAAACATATACCGCTCCTTCAAACGTAAAAGAGCTTGAGGATAGGCTTGCTTCTCTTGAAAAGGAAAAGGAAGAGGCTATTAAGACAGAGGAATTTGAAAAGGCTGCGAAGGTGAAAAAACAGCAGGGAGAACTTAAGGAACAGCTTGAAAATGCTAAAAAAGAGTGGGATGAAAAGAACACTAAGTCTGAGCAGATTGTAACGGAGGAAGAAATTGCGGACATTGTTTCAAAATGGACCGGAGTGCCCGTACAGTCACTCAGACAGGAGGAAAGCGAAAGATTAATAAATCTTGAAAAAATACTTCATGAACGTGTAATTGGTCAGGAAGAAGCAGTTACTGCTGTTGCCAAGGCTGTCAGACGAGGTAGGGTAGGTCTTAAGGACCCTAAGCGCCCAATTGGATCATTCCTCTTCCTTGGACCGACAGGAGTTGGTAAAACAGAGCTTTCAAAGGCATTGGCCGAGGCACTTTTCGGCGACGAGGATGCAATGATTAGAATTGACATGTCAGAATACATGGAGAAGCACACGGTGTCAAAAATGATTGGTTCGCCTCCGGGATATGTTGGATATGAAGAGGGAGGACAGCTTACAGAAAAAATCAGAAGGAAGCCTTACAGTGTAGTGCTTTTTGATGAGATTGAAAAGGCTTCGCCCGATGTATTCAATATCATGCTTCAGATACTTGATGACGGTCATATTACTGATGCGCAGGGCAGAAAAGTTGACTTTAAGAATACGGTTATTATAATGACTTCAAACGCTGGGGCGAAAAATATTATAGCACCTAAAAAACTTGGCTTTACCGCTGACAATAGTGAGGAGAAATCCTATTCTGCAATGAAGGATACGGTAATGGCTGAAGTAAAGCATATGTTTAAGCCTGAGTTTATAAACCGTATTGACGATATAATTGTATTCCATCCGCTTAATGAAGAGAATGTCAAAGAGATTGTAAAGCTTATGACAAAGGAAATTGTTAAGAGAGTCAAGGAAAACATGAATATAGATATAAACTTCACTGATGATGCCATAACTCTGATTGCTAAAGACGGATTTGACCCTGCTTACGGCGCAAGACCATTGAGACGTGAGCTTCAGTCAAGGGTTGAGGACAGATTTGCGGAAGAATTTTTAAACGGCGCAATTAAAAATGGCGAAAATGTAGTAATCGATGCTAAGGACAATGAACTTGTTTTTAACACTGTTAAAATAAAAGAAGCCAATGTATCCGAAACAAGTGAGCAGTAATAATCCTATAAGAGGACGCGAAATTATTCGTGTCCTCTTTTTTGGTTTAAATTATAGTAATTTGCTAGGAGTATTATTCTTGACTACAGGACAAAATAGTGTTATATTATTAGCAGGCAAAGCCTAGTAAATAAGTAGGTGATTGGATGAATAAAAAATTTGATGTAAGCGGAATGACCTGCAGCGCCTGCTCGTCGCATGTAGAAAAAAGTGTTTCAAAGCTTGTTGGTGAGGGCAATGTCAGCGTAAGTCTTCTTACAAACAGTATGCAGGTTAAGTATGATGAAAAGAGCGTAAGTGACAGCGATATAATAAAGGCCGTAGAGGATGCAGGCTACGGAGCTTCTCTTTCAGACGGCGCAGCGAAAACCGAAAAGAAGGAGTCAGTAGTGGATGCGGAGCTTAAAGAAATGAAAACAAGGCTTATTGTTTCGTTTGCTTTCCTAATACCGCTTATGTACATCTCAATGGGCGGTATGGTCGGACTGCCGCAGCCGTCCTTTATAACAGGACATGGGAATGCTGTGTCATTTGCTTTTACACAGTTTTTGCTATGCCTGCCTATACTTTATTATAACAGAAAGTATTTCCAGGTTGGCTTTAAAACTCTTTGGCACAGGGCTCCAAATATGGACAGCCTAATCGCTGTTGGTTCAACGGCGGCTCTTGTTTATGGTATATTTGCTATCTATAGAATGAGCTATGGACTGGGAATTGGGGATCATGCTGTAGTTGAGAAATATCATATGGATCTGTATTTTGAGTCCGCAGTCATGATACTTACTCTTATAACTCTCGGGAAATATCTTGAAACACGTTCAAGACGCAAGACCAGCGAGGCAATCTCCAGACTAACTGAGCTGGCGCCGGAGACGGCTGTAATTGCAACTGAAAACGGAGAAAAGGAAATACCAATAGAGGAGCTTGCAATTGGAGACATTGTAATAGTTAAGCCGGGAACAAGAATACCGGCAGACGGAATTATTGTAGAAGGGTCATCCTCTGTTGATGAATCCGCACTGACCGGAGAAAGTATACCAGTTGAAAAGTCTGAGGGAGATAAAATAATAGCCGCTTCCATTAATAAGAACGGATTTTTAAAATTCAAAGCCGAGAAGGTTGGAAGCGAGACCACGCTTGCGCAGATCATAAAGCTAGTAGAAGATGCCAGTGCGTCTAAAGCCCCTATAGCAAAGCTTGCTGACAAAATAGCAGGTGTTTTTGTTCCTATTGTTATGGCTATAGCGCTTATTACTGCTATAGCCTGGATGGCTATGGGCTATGAATTTGAATTTGCCCTTTCCTGCGCAATAGCAGTACTTGTTATTTCATGCCCATGCGCGCTTGGGCTAGCTACGCCTGTGGCGATTATGGTCGGAACAGGAAAAGGCGCTGAGAACGGCATATTGATTAAATCTGCTGAAGCACTAGAGACGCTTCATCTTGTTAAGACGGTAATTATGGACAAAACCGGAACTATTACTGAAGGAAAGCCTGTTGTTACAGATATATATACTACAGGAATGGCCGAGGACGAACTGCTTAAGCTTGCGGCTTCGGTTGAAAAGCCGTCGGAACATCCGCTTGCAGGGGCAATTATTGAAAGAGCAGAAGAAAAAAATATTGAGCTTTCTGATATATCGGATTTTACTGCGGTGTCGGGAAGAGGAATTATTGCAGAAGTCAGCGGGAAAAAGATTTATGCCGGAAACAGACATATCATGACCGAAAATGGTATAGATGTATCGGTTTTTGAAGAAAAAGAAAGGCTTTTTTCCGAGGAAGGCAAAACAGTGCTGTATTTTGCTGAAAACTCCAATCCGCTTGGCCTTATAGCTGTTCAGGATATACCAAAAAGAACCAGCAGGGCTGCAATAAAAAGCTTTAGAAGCTTAGGTATTGATGTTGTAATGCTCACCGGAGATAATAAGCGCACGGCAGAGGCAATTGCAAGAAACCTTGGCATTACAAATGTCGTTTCAGAGGTTATGCCTCAGGATAAAGAGGCTGTAGTACGCTCTATCCAGGAAAAAGGAACGAAAACAGCTATGATTGGAGACGGAATTAATGATGCTCCGGCTTTGGCCAGGGCGGATGTTGGTGTCGCCATAGGCGCAGGAACCGACGTGGCAATAGAATCAGCCGATATAGTTCTTATGAAAAGCGACCTTATGGACGCAGTTACAGCTGTTAAGCTTTCAAGGGCTACAATAAAAAATGTTAAGGAAAATCTTTTCTGGGCGTTTTTCTATAATACAATATGTATCCCCCTTGCGGCAGGATTATGGTATCCGGCCTTTGGTATCAAGCTAAGTCCCATGATAGGTGCTGCGGCAATGAGCTTAAGCTCAGTATGTGTAGTTGCTAATGCTTTGAGGCTTAAACTTTTTAAGCCAAATAATCCTTCTGCTGAGGAAATTGAAAGCTCTATTAATAATGTAGAAAAAGATTTTAATAAAGAGGAAATAAACATTATTTCAAATGACGAAAATAAAGGAGAGAACACTATGAAAAAAGAAATGCTGATTGAAGGAATGTCATGTACACATTGTTCCGGCAGGGTAGAAAAGGCTCTTAACGGAATTGACGGCGTTAATGCAAAGGTTGACCTTGAGAAAAAAACAGCCTACGTTGACTTATCAAAAGAGGTTGCAGACGAGGAGCTCAAAAAGGCTGTCGTTGATGCCGGATATGAAGTTGTATCCGTAAAGTAATGTTATTTGATAAAAAGAGGAGGTTATAAAATCCTCCTCTTTTTTTGTGTACATTTTATTGCATACGTGTTATAATTAATCATCAATGCCGTCAGTCTGTTTTTTACTGGTGGTAGGAACTATCGTACGTATACAGCTTAGGAGGAAAGTTAAGATGGCAGTTATAGAAGAATTAATCAGACTTGAGGAAGATGGAAGAATAAGCTTTGGAAATTACCTCATGGATGAAAAGAAAAAAGTTCTTGATTTTGAAGTATGCGGAAATTTATACAAGGTAAAAACCTATAAAGACATAACAAAACTTGAGAAAAACGGGAAAATGCTTCTTGAGACTGTTCCTGGAGCTACAATACATAATTTTGGAATGGATGCGAAGACAGTTGATTTCTCGGTTGAGAGTAACGACGATGTTCAGATAACAATGGAGCTTGAACCTGAGAAGGAATATAAGCTGTTAGTTGATGATGTGGTTGTGGGAAAAATTAATTCAAATATCGGCGGAAAAGTTAATTTCAGCGTTGAATTAAACAATAGCTGCTCAAAGGTTAAAATAGAGAAAATATAAGACTTCAGGCCGCAGGGACATTGTTCCTGCGGCCTTTCTAACAGGAGATTATTTATGAAGGAAAAGAAGAATTTTGTATGTTCGCAATGTGGTTATAAAACTCCTAAATGGATGGGCAGATGCCCTGAATGCGGACAATGGAATACTTTAGAGGAACAGGTTATAAGAAGTTCATCCGCCTCGGCTGCTCCTAAACGGCCGTCGGGAGGATTTGTACAGCCCAGCACAGCCAGCAGATTAAAGACGGTTAAAACAAATCCAAATGAAAGAATTGTAACTGGAATTTCGGAGTATGACAGAGTTATGGGAGGCGGAATAGTTCGGGATTCGGTATCCATTTTAACCTCCCCTCCGGGAGGCGGAAAATCCACTTTGGCGCTTACAATAGCTAATAATGTTGCTGACCAGGGCCTTAAAGTTTTATATGCCAGCGGCGAGGAGAGTGAAGGACAAATAAAGAACCGTGCTGACCGAATACTGGAAGGCATCAATGAGAATATATGGATACTGTCTTCTGTCAGCATGAACTCCGTTATTGATGAAATAGGAAAGATAGACCCTGACATAATAGTAATAGATAGCATACAAACCTTTGCTTTGGAGGAATTTTATCCGTCACGGGCTGGTAATCCAACTCAAACTATGGAATGTGCCGGCGAGCTTGTTCAATTGGCTAAAGGTGGATTAAGGCCAAGGGCTGTTATAATAATAGGTCAGATGAACAAAAGCGATGAATTGGCAGGACTTAGGGCATTGGAACATCTTGTCGATACAGTGCTTATTATGGAAGGGGATTCACAGGACGAGCTTAGAAGTGTTTATGCTTCAAAGAATCGTTTTGGAAGTACAGGAGAAATGGGCTTTTTCTCCATGACCGAAAAAGGACTTGTTTCTATAGAAAATCCCAGTGAGTTTTT
>URCD01000072.1 GCA_900546215.1 uncultured Eubacteriales bacterium
CGGACGTTCTTATCAGTATTAAAAGAATCTATGCCTTTAATAAGACCAATTGTTCCTATTGAGATAATATCATCAAAATCTCCTGATGCCAGCCTGCCTGACGATGTGTATTTTTTCGCCACATGGGCTACAAGCCGAAGATTATGCTCAATCAGTATATTTCTCGCTTCAGTGTCTCCTTTTTTATATCTCTCGATATAATAGATTTCCTCATCCTCATTTAATGGTTTGGGAAATGACGCACAGGTTCCTTGGAAGAAAGCGGACAAAACCGTTCACCTCACAAATTAACGGTCTCTTATATAATATGTGAGTTATTAAAAAAGATTACAAAAATCGCTTGTCATATAGTAAAATAAAATTACAAAAAATTAGGAGGTTTAAAAATGAAAAAGGTAAAGATAACAGTTCTTAAAACCACATTGGATAAAGACCTTGCTCAGGAATATGGTATAGAAGGACTGACGGCATGCCCCATGCTTAAATCAGGACAAATATTTTACGCTGACTACGCCAAGCCTGACGGTTTGTGCGATGAGGCATGGAAGGCAATTTACCAGTATGTTTTTGCACTTGCCCACGGCGCTGGAAAGGAGCTGTTTTATTACGGAGACTGGATTAGAAAGCCTGGCGTAGCAATATGCAGCTGCAATGACGGTCTGCGCCCTGTTATATTCAAGCTTGAGGCAACTGACGAGGAAGCTACTGTAGATTACACCCCAATACACTGACTAAAAAAGCCCGATTGTTTAATCGGGCTTTTCGCTTTAAATCTGTTTATTCACTGTTCTGTACTCATTCCTGTATCTGAAATAATGACAGTCGCCTATGCTTCCGGTAACAAAATCATACATTTCATCCTCATCTAACTCCATATCGCAGTAATAGTAATCATATTCGTCATCATACAGGTAATAATCACACATTTCACAGTTGGATTTTAACTGCTTCATAACCTATTCCTCAAGAAATTAATGCCCGCAGTGGTGTTCACCGCAGCCGTGCTCGCCGCAGCTGCCATGATGTTCATGCTCGTGGTGAGCGCATTCTATATCAGGATTATATAAAAGACTTCCTCCCAAATAGGCTTTAACAGCCTCGTCAGCATCTCCACCAACACCACCGTAAAGAGTTATTCCAGCCTCTGCAAGCGCAGTTTTGGCTCCACCGCCAATTCCTCCGCATATAAGTGTGTCTACACCCCTGTCTTTAAGGAACTGCGCAAGGGCACCATGACCGCTTCCGTTTGTTCCGACAACTTCACTGCTCTTAATTTCCTTGCATTCTGTGTCATAAATTTTAAACTGTTCTGTGTGTCCAAAATGCTGAAAGATTTTTCCATTTTCATATGTTACCGCTATTTTCATAATATGCCTCCATTATTCATTAATTATTACCGATACTCCGTCTGGAATAACAGTTACTTTATAGTTGTCTTTATTTACAATGGCCTTGGCCTTTTCCATTGCCTCATCCATTGAATGTGCTGGCATCATGCTCATATTCTCAATCATTTCATCAGGCGCGTCTGATACAAAAACTATTTTAGCCTTAAGCATTACTCTTGCAAGTATCTGTGACTGCCACTGGTCTACTATAGTTTCCTCAGGCTTTCGCTCAAGGAAAGATTTCATCATATTCTCAATGTTTTTCTCATCTTTAAAGGTATTATAGAATGACTCTCCGCCATGTCCGTCGTTAGACTTTGCAAGCATTATAATTACTCCGCCCTTTTTAACGGTAGCCTCAGCGGCAGTCATACCCTTTACAGACTGATAAACATTTTGATCCAGCGGATAGCCTCCGTTTGTTGATACAGCTATATCAGCCAAAACAGCATCAATACTGCATTTTGATATCAGGAACTCTCGTCCTGCACGGTGGGCTAAATCGCAGTCTCCTGCCACAGCATATATCGGCTCATGCTCGGCATCAATAACTACGTTAACTATAAAATCAAGTCTTGCTGCCCTAGCCGCATAAAGCATATCGTCATGGATGGGGTTGCCCTCAATAATTCCTGTTCTTGCGTATGGGCTGTCTATAAAAGCCGAGTTATGATTATACATAACCGTTTCTCGGCTCGCCACACCTGGAAGAATACTCTTTCTTCCGCCTGAGAAGCCTGCAAAGAAATGAGGCTCAATAAATCCCTCGGCTACAACAAGATCCGCCTCCGCGACAAGCCTGTTAATTATAAGATTGCCCCCTGAAGGCAGCTTTCCTAAATAAACAAGGTTATTTCCGTCATCACAGTCATGTATAACTATTTTTTCATTGCTGCAGATTTTTTCACCATATTTTCCAATAAGCTCTTCTTTTGTAGTTGCTCTGTGAAGACCTGTTGAAACCAGAATTGTTATATCTGCGTTTGGATTTCCTTCTCTTATTTCATCAAGCAGAAGAGGCATTATTATATGACTGGGAACGGGTCTGGTATGGTCTGATGATATAACAACTATCTTATTTTTGCCCTCTGCCATATCTTTGAGCCTTGGTGTTCCGATTGGATTTTCAAGTGCGTCCTGAACCAGCTCGGAGCCGGTTTTTCCAGCCTTATACTCATGGATTTTTGATACGAGCACTCCGCCGAGATGTTCTTCTTCAACTTTTAATGTAAGCTTCTCTTTTCCATATGGTAATTTAAATTCTTTCATTTTTATCATCCTTTACAGTTTACTTTACACACTGTCTTTTCCTGCATAAGGCACAGGTTTTTTCTTCACAGAGGATATAGTCACCGCCGCCCACCTGAAGCTCATATCCGTTAATAAGGCATAGAGCAAGCTTTGTTCTTGCGCTGTTATAAATTGACTGGGCAGTTGTTCTGGACACATTCATGCTTTTAGCACATTCTTCCTGGCTCAGTCCCTCAATGTCAATAAGTCTAATTGCCTCATACTCATCTAATGTCATATTTAAAATTTCTCTGTTTTCTCTTTCTTCAATAGGCGCTAGGCCATAGTTTTGCGGCATTGAACATATTCTTCGTCTTTTACAGGGTCTTGGCATACTAATCCTCCTTTCTTTTTATTTCTGGCATATGTCATTTACAATTGGAAGTATATCACCGTTTCCGGCATATGTCAATAATAATTAAGCCTATTAAGTATATGACCAATATTCAATAAATAAAACAGGCGTATTCCCTTTTTATATAAAATACGCCTTAAATTATTATTTCTTTTAAGCTTAAGGGATATATTTCTTTAACCAGATATTCAATTCCCTTATACGTCAGCAGCATGCTTTACAATAACGTCCAGTATTTTAGGCCAGTCAAATCCCTCAAATGTAAGAATGCTAATTACAGCGTCCTTCT
Organism: uncultured Eubacteriales bacterium; assembly: GCA_900546215.1. GTDB lineage: Bacteria > Bacillota > Clostridia > Lachnospirales > Anaerotignaceae > Metalachnospira. The sequence goes on from URCD01000072.1 coordinate 3,323, forward strand.
CAGGCATAACTAAACAGAATTCTCCATAATTGCCATAGCATAAAAAAGTATTAGGTATAGGCGTCATCCAAAATTGGTATCCGTATCCACATGCCAGACAGTCCGATCCATAATTTTTATTTGTTTCAGTCTGCTTTACAGTAGCTTCCCTCAGATACTTTTCGGGAACAAGCTGTTTTCCTTTATATTCTCCGTAGTGAAGAAGCATATCGCCAAAATTGCCAAGCTCATCAATGTTCAAATATAATCCGTTTGCCGCATGCACATGTCCCTTTGGGCAAAGCGTCCAGTCAGGATTACCTATCCCAAGCGGCTCAAGCAGACGGTCTCTGAGGTATTCCAAAAGATTTACGCCAGCCCTCTTTTCAACAAGACAGCTCAAAATATATGTGTTGAAATTACTATAGAGAAACCTCTCGCCCGGAGCATGTCCAAACTCCGCATTAAAAAAATGGGCAATCCAGTCTTTAACTTTGTAGCGTTCCGGCCCGTCTGCAAAAAACAGCGGCTCGTTCAGTCCTGTCGTCATTGTAAGCATATGTCTTACCCTTGTGTCAAGAAGGTTTTTGGAGGCGTTTGACGGTACATATTCCTCAAAAGCATCACAAATCCTTTCATCCATTGTAAGCAGGCCTTCATCCATAGCTATACCTATACCCGCAGATACAAAGCTTTTACTTATTGAAAATGTATTAAGCCTTGTTTTATTCTTTGCACGGTTGAATTCTTCAGTAATTTTTCCCCCGCGTCTTAACTGGGCATAGATAATATACAGTCCTTTTTCTCCGGCTTCCTTTACAATTCCTTCAATAACCTTATCTTTCATTGCCTTCCTCCTTATCTCCCCAAGCCTATAATAGTTAAAAAATATTATAGCATAGTAAATATGTATTTTACAAATAACCAAACTTAATTTATTATAAAATAAAAACAAATGAAGGAGGCAGAAATATGGACTACGCAAAGGAATCACTGAAAAAACATCGTGAATGGAGAGGAAAACTAAGCATAACTCCAAAAATGGAAGTTAAGACTAAGGACGATTTATCTGTAGCGTATACTCCCGGAGTAGCACAGCCGTGTCTTGAAATACAGAAGGATGTAAATCTCAGCTATGAGCTTACCGGAAGGTGGAATACAGTTGCCGTAGTAACAGACGGAACTGCTGTACTTGGACTTGGGGATATAGGCCCTGAGGCCGGAATGCCTGTTATGGAGGGCAAATGTGTGCTGTTTAAGGCTTTTGGAGATGTGGATGCAATTCCTTTATGTATCCGGTCAAAGGATGTTGATACGATTGTCGATACAGTTGCTCTCCTAGCAGGAAGCTTTGGCGGAGTTAACCTCGAAGATATAGCCTCCCCACGTTGCTTTGAGATTGAGAGAAAGCTTAAAGAGCGCTGCGATATTCCAATTTTCCACGACGACCAGCATGGTACAGCTGTTGTAACCCTTGCGGCAATGATTAATGCGCTTAAAATTGTCAAAAAAGATATAGGAAATATAAAGGTAGTAATCAGCGGAGCAGGTGCAGCCGGAGTTGCTATCATAAAATTATTAATGTCAATGGGCCTTAAGAATGTTATAATGTGCGACAGCAAAGGCATTATTTATAAGGGCAGAGACAGACTAAACGCTGTAACAGCTGAGATGGCGGAAATAACAAACCAGGACCTCGTTAAGGGTACTCTTGCCGATGCCATGAAAGACGCAGACGTTTTCATTGGCGCATCAGCCCCCGGAATTGTAACTGAAGATATGGTAAAAACAATGGCTGAAAATCCTATACTGTTCCCAATGGCTAACCCTGTTCCGGAAATTATGCCTGACCTTGCTGTTAATGCCGGCGCCGCTGTTGTTGGAACCGGACGAAGCGACTTCCCTAACCAGATAAATAATGTTTTAGCGTTCCCGGCAATATTCAGAGGAGCGTTTGACGTACGCGCTTCCGATATTAACGATGAGATGAAGGTTGCGGCGGCATATGCCCTTGCAAACCTAATTTCTGATGAAGAACTAAATCCCGAATATATAATTCCAAGGCCATTCGACCCCAGAGTAAAGGATTCGGTTGCTTCTGCTGTTAAGGATGCCGCAAGAAAAAGCGGAGTTGCAAGAATATAAATTAAAAAACCTTAGAGCATCTTTTTTAAGAAGCTCTAAGGTTTTTCTATTATTCCGACAATCTTTCAAGCATTTTATATCTTTTATTTACAAGCTGCTGTATACTTTCAATCTCATCGTCATTCAGCGTTTTAAATTTTCCTATTCCAGCTGCAAACTCCTTTATTGAAATGGGATTGGAAGTTTTCACATTAAGTCTATATCCAGCCTCGTCCATTTCCCAAAGTGGAAAGAAGTTTGATTTAACCGCCCGTCTCGCTACCGCAATTGACTCGTTTGAACCGTAAAGCCAGCCTGTAGGGCATGGTGAAAAAACATGAAGATAGGCAAAGCCTTTTTTGCTGGCTTCAAGTCCCTTCTGTATTTTGGACACGAAATCAGCCATATGTGACGGAGAAGCCGTAGCGCAGTATTCCACATTGTGCATGGATATTATCATTGGAACATACTTTGAGTGCTGTTCCTTTCCATTGACTTTTTTTCCAATGGGCGTTGTGGAGGTTCTTGAACCCTTCGTTGTTGTCGAGCTTCTTTGATAGCCTGTATTCATATAGCCTTCATTGTCATAACATATGTAAAGCATTTTTTCATTTCTTTCAGCAGCCGCCGAAAGACTTTGAAATCCGCAGTCAGCGGTTGCCCCGTCGCCTGCTACAGCAATTACGTTTATATCATGCTTTCCCTGCCTCTGATAAATCTGGCTTAATCCGCTTAAAAATGAAGCCGTATTGTCAAGCAGTGGTATATGTACCGGTATTTTCAGGCCGTTTGCATAATTCCATCCAACTACTCCCGCGCCTGCCATGCATCCCGGAGGTATTCCAACAACAGTGTTTTTCCCCGCTACCTTAAGCACAGTCCTAAGTATTAGCTCTCCGCCGCAGCCCTGACATGCTGACATTCCCGGGGTTACACAGTCCTCAGCGTTAGCAAGTAAATCTATATAGCTCATTTTCCGCCCTCCTCTGCCATAAGCCAGACTGTTTCCATTTCTCCGGCCTTATTTTTATTTTTTTCAAGCTTTTCTATTACTCCCAATATATCATCAAGCGAAATATCTGCTCCTCCCAATCCGCCTATCACAGAAAAATGGCAGTATTTTTCCGCCGAATCTGAAACAGTCGCTTTTATTTCCATATGCATTGGACCTTCTCTCCAGCCAAAGCATACGCTTCTGTCAATAACCGCAAAAGCCTTCTTTCCTTTAAGGGCCGCCGCAATGCGTTTTGAAGGGAATGGACGGATAAATCTTAGCTTCAAAAGCCCTGCCTTTATCCCTCTGTCTCTCATTATATCTACCGCATCCTTGCCAGTTCCAGTCATTCCCCCAATTGTAATAATAACCGTTTGGGCATCCTCGCAGCGATATTCCTCTATGGCTCCCCCATAGCTTCTGCCAAACTTAACCCCAAATTCTTTATCAACTTCTTCTATAACTTCCAAAGCCATTTCCATAGCGTCAAGATGGCTTTTACGGTACTTCATCAAATATGGCCCTGCAGTGAGAGGGTCTAGGGCAAATGGTGTGTCAGGACTAAAAACCATATGAGGTTTCCTTGTAGGAAGGAATGCGTCTACCTCGTTTTGTTCCGGCAAATTAACGCCTTCCGTAAGATGAGAGCTGTAAAATCCATCATAACACACATTAATAGGTATCAAAACCCTGCTGTCCTCAGCTATTTTATAGCCCTGTATAATCATATCCACAATTTCCTGATTGCTGTCGCAAAACACCTGCATCCATCCGGCATCCCTAACGGATATAGCGTCCTGCTGTCCGCTCCAAACTGTTTCAGGCGATGTCATTTCTCTTGTGGCAAGCGCCATTACCATAGGCAACCTTAAGGATGACATTCTGAAATACGGCTCATACATAAGTGCCAGCCCCTGCGCGCTGGTTGCCGTAAACACACGTCCGCCGCCAGCTGCGGCTCCCTGAACAACGCTCATTGCAGAATGCTCGCTTTCCACCTGAACTAAATTTGAATCTATGTCCCCATCATTGACCATTGAAGCCAGACGTTCCACAACTGACGACTGCGGAGTTATAGGATAGGCGGCAATCAGGTCAGGTCTGCACAGAGCGGCAGCCTCCGCCGCGGAATAATTACCTGTAAGAACCTTCGTCTTTCCCATTATTTAAACGCCCCCTCTTCTGCCATTTCTATAGCTTGTTTAGGGCACTCCGCGGCGCATATACCGCAGCCCTTGCAGTAATCGTACGAGATATAATAATTTTTATCTTTATCAGCTTGTATTGAGCTTACGGGACAGTAGGATAAGCATATACCGCAGTTAATACATTTTCCCTTGTCCATTACAGGCCTGAATACCCTCCAGCTTGCTGTATCCAGCACATACATGCCGTCGTCCCCAATTGGTGTAATATGTAAATGTTCCGCCATTTTTATCCTCCTTTACCCTTCTATTTTAACTGATAAGTAGGCTTCCTGCGCCGCTTTTCTGTTAAGCTCCCCAAAGGTTTCCTCAATCTTGTCAAACAAAATATTTTTATCAACCAGTTCCGAAGCTCTTGCAAACGCTCCCAGCATAGCTGTATTTGGAACATTTCTGCCCATTAGCCTTTCTGAAATTCCAGTCGCGTCCACTATTGCGATTTTTCCTGCGCATGAAGGTATGTCCAGTTCTTCTATCTGCTTTACCGAATTTATAATAACTAATCCGCCGTCTTTAAGCCCCTTATATGTATCAGGAAGTTTAGTAAGAGTATCGTCCATAATTATCAGTATGTCTGGATAATAAACCTGCATTTTTCTTCTTATTGTTTTGTCATCCAACCGCAGATACCCAAAAACCGGAGAGCCTTTCCTTTCAACTCCGAAAAAAGGTATAAACTGCCCATAGCCTCCTCCTTCAACCGCAGCCTTAACTACTATCTGCGATGCCTTTACAACGCCTTGCCCTCCTCTGCCATGCAAACGGATCTCCTTCACAATATCAGCTCCTTTTTATCTATCCACTTCATTTTTGTTCGTTATACGAACATTTACTTATCATAAAGAACTTTATATATATAATATTACATATTAAAATTCATTTGTCAACACAAATACCGACGCTATAATAAACTATATATCAATAAATTTGACATATGTATCCACTTACTGATATAATTCTGATAAACATTAACTAAGGAGTGGTTCCTGTGAATACTAGCGATAAATATATTCTTAGTTCTCTGGATAATGCGCTTACAGTACTGAATCTTTTTGTGGCAAATGAAGAGCTTAGCCCTTCTGAAATATCCAAACTTACGGAAATAAACAGAAGCACAGTGTTCAGGTTTCTTGTTACGCTTGAAAACAGAGGATATCTGACTAGGGAGGAGAACGGAAAATATAGGCTGGGAATAAAATTGTTTACACTCGGGCAGTTGTTTTACAGCCGGATGGAGCTGGCTTCCCAGATACACCCTTATCTTCAAAAGATTACAGAAAAAACCGGTGAAACTTCACATCTGGTAATAATGGATAATGCAACCCAGGTAACTTTTATCGATAAGGCAGTCGGTTCCCTTTGGCTTAAGCTGGACATGCCTCTCGGCTTCAGAGAATACGCCCACCACACAGGTACAGGAAAGGCTATTCTTGCTTTCCAAAGCGAACAGTTTATTAATCAATATATACGCAGTGCAGAATTCACATGCAGAACCTCATCTTCTATAAGCGACGCTAAGGAATTGCTTTTAAGGCTGGATACAATTCGGGAAACCGGCTATGCCTGTGACAACGAGGAATGTGAAATAGGTCTTACCTGTTATGCGGTTCCTCTGATAGACGCTTCCGGCAGAGCAATTGCGGCGATAAGCTCATCCGGTCCAACAACCCGCATGGTATCAAGAAAGGAAATTCATATAGACGAGCTAAAGTATGCCGCAGATAAAATCAGCGTTTTATTAAAATAGGAAATGCGGCTGTTAACAGCCGCATTTCCTATTTAAACATATTTTTCTAATTCATCTAAAATAACATTTATATCTAGAGGCTTAATTAAATATCCTGTCATTCCGGCCTCAAAAGCCAGCGTTCTGTCCTCCTCAAAGGCATTTGCCGTCATTGCCAGAATTGGGATACTTTTAGCATCGTCCCTATTAAGGTTCCTTATGGATTTTGTAGTTTCCAGTCCGTCCATTACCGGCATTCTTATATCCATAAGCACCGCTGAATAATAATCTTTCTTGTTATTAATAAATGTCTCTAAGGCAGCTTTTCCGTTTTCAGCAGCATCTACTATGAATCCATTCATTTCAAGCAGTGTCTTTGCAATCTCCCTGTTAAGCTCATTGTCCTCCGCAAGCAGTATCCTGCATCCTTTAAAGCTGTGTTTATTAACCGCGTATGATTTGTCCTGCTCTTTATTTTTAAGCCTTGAAAACGCGTCATAAATAGATGTTCTAAAAAGCGGCTTTGAAATAAAGCAGTCAACTCCTGCCTTTCTGGCCTCTTCCTCAATATCGCTTATATCATAGGCAGAAATCATAATGATCATAGTATGGCTTCCTACTATACTGCGAATTCTTCTAGTTGTCTCTATTCCATCCATTTCCGGCATCTTCCAGTCAATCATCGCGATATTGTACGGCATTTTTATATCAATAGCCTTCCTGACCTCATCCACCGCTTTAAATCCTGAGTCAACCCAAAGCGTATGAGCTCCTATTTCGCTTAATATCTTTGTTGTCTGCTGCCCAATAATCTCATCATCATCCGCAACAAGCACTTTTAAGCCCTTAAGAAGTTCCTGTTTTTTTCTTTCCCATTCTCTTTCCTCATTGTCCGATACAAGTTTGAACGGAATAGTAACAACAAATGAGGTCCCTTTATTTTTTTCACTTTCCACTTCTATTGCTCCGCCCATAAGCTGAACGAGATTATATACAATTGACAGGCCAAGACCGCTGCCCGCGTTATTTCTGGCGCCTTCCTGTATTTCCTGTTCAAACGGCTGGAACAGTTTTCTCATAAATTCTTCAGACATACCTTTACCTGTGTCAGTAATAGTAAATTGTATATATGAAAAACCATTCGTTCTTTTCTTTTCCCTCATATCCACAATAACTTTTCCGCCGCAAGGTGTAAATTTAAGAGCATTAGACAGCAAGTTCATTAATATCTGTCTAATTCTGAGTGGGTCTCCTATATAATGCTTTTCTAAATTCTCATTGACATACATATCATATGACAAGCCCAGCTCTAATGTCTGAGGGTATATTATTTGATTTATTTCCCCAGCTATTTCGGTAAAATCAAAATACTCATGCGCTATTTCCATTTTCCCTGATTCAATTTTTGACATGTCCAGTATGTCATTAATTATCGAAAGAAGATATCTGGAGGAAGCGTCTATTTTATGAAAACAATCAACAGCATTTGCGTCTCCGGCGCATTTTAGCCTTCCAATTGTGCTCATTCCAATTATAGCATTCATTGGGGTACGTATATCATGGCTCATTCTTGACAAAAAGTCCGATTTTGCCCTGTTCGCCGCGTTCGCAGACGATAATGCATCTCTGAGCAGCTGTTCCTGTCTTGCCTGCTCCATTCTTTGATGGTCAAGCAGCTTAATCATCTCTATGGCGAGAATATCATCGTTAAACGGATTTTCAACCTTGATGATATGTACACTTAGCCAATGGTACTTGTCATCCATACCCTTCTGCTGTACTTCCATGTAAACCTCATGCTCGCCGTTATTAAACTTATCAATTACATTCTCGCACTTAAATGTGTTCTCAAAATCATTCCTGTATGACGGATATACCATAGGTACAGATATTTCTATAAGCTCCGTATATCTGCCTTCAGCTTCTGCCATGTATTCATCCTGTCCCTCTAAAAAGCACTTATATTTATCTTTTGTGAGATTAACACTTATTATCAGAGGGTAAACTGTACGTATCGCGGCCTGCAGATAACGGTTTTCCATTAACTGTTCTCTTTCTCTTTCCAGTTCCATCTGCTTTTTTTCCGTAATATCTGTATATACCGCCTGTATAACCTCAATTCCGTCAGAATTTATAATTTTTCCCATAAAGACGTCTATCCAGCGTTCTTTTTTATCTTTTCCAACTACTTTTCTTGTATAGGTTGCTGTTTTTCCGTTAAGGGTCAATCCATCAATTATATTTTCTAGCCAGGGTTTGTCCTCATCAAGTACATTTTGGAGAGGAGATTTTATTTCGCGTCTGTATTCTTCCTCAGAAGTATAGTTATAAAATTTCCAGACCATGCTGTTTATACTTATTACCTCATGCTCAGGCCCGGTTGTAAACTGGATAATTCCGCATGGAACTGAATTATAAAGCTGAGTAAGAAACTGAGCCTGCCTTTCATATTCCTGCTCTCTTTCAAACAGAGCATTTTGGAGTCTTTTATATGCTTCAGTTGATGACTCAACTGGAAAAAGCTCATCATCTCTGAGTGCTGAAAAAGGGGCTGAGTTATGTATATGGGCAATTTCAAGTTTTCCTTTACTTTCTCTGAATACAAAGGTTATCCTCTGCTGAATTCTCAGAAAAACGCCTGTTCCTTCCTTTGACTGCAGTCTGCTTACCCCTTCGCACAGATAACACCCGTCAGCAAGCTTAGTAGTAACATATTCCTCATCAAACATATCGCATGGCGAAAGCTCACCGCTTCCTTCCCTAAAGCATGCAGCTACGTTTTCTTTTCCTTCTGCCTTCTGCATT
>URCD01000073.1 GCA_900546215.1 uncultured Eubacteriales bacterium
TCTCCAAGAGGAACTGCTGTTTCAGGTTTGCCTACAATAAGAAGAACTACAAATGCAATAATAGCTGCTGGAAGAGCAATAAGGAAGTTGATACGGAATTTGTCCTTCATTTCAACGCCCTGTGTCTTTGTAGCTGCAATAGTTGTATCTGATATAACAGAAAGGTTGTCGCCGAACATTGCTCCGCCTATAACGGCCGCAACTATAAGAGGAAGCGAAAGGCCTGCTTTATCAGCTGTAGCAACAGCTATAGGACCTACGGCACTGATTGTACCAACTGATGTTCCTGTTGCAACGGCGATAAATGCGGATATAATAAACATGCCGCCAGTTATGTATTGTGCGGGAATTATTGACAAACCAAGATTAACTGTTGAGTCAACGCCACCCATTGCTTTTGCGACAGTAGCGAATGCACCTGCAAAAAGATAAATGAAACACATTGTAAGAATGTTTTCATTTCCGCAGCCTTTAGCAAAGATAGAGAATTTTTCATCCATTGTGCCTTTAAACATAATAAAGGCAACAACAATTCCTATTAAAGCCGCGACTGGGGAAGGAAACTGATAGAATGCCATATCGACTCCCATTGCGTCAAGGATTATACCTGCTCCTAAGTAAACTACTATGAAGACAGCAAATGGAAGTAGCGCGCTGCCTCGTGCTTTTTTTGTTGATGTGTTTTCGTTCATTTAAATACCTCCCCTTTTTATTTCATCACATTAAAATATTTCAGCAAGCAGAGAAGAAAGTTTTATTAACCTTTTATTTCTTGTTAATATCATAACATATTTTCTAATAATTGCATAATCGAAAAAATAGATAACGGGATATATATTTTTTTTATAATAATTCACATATTTTAAATGAATTGTATTGAAATAAATAATGATATGACAAAACTGACATTAGTTATCGCTTTTTTTGATAACGAGATATGCAATTTTCATATTAACACTTCTGGTAAAAAAGGTGTTATGATTAAATCACAGCAGAAAGAGAAGAAACTATATTAACTAATCAATGTCAAATTATTGGCGTATTTGAATGAAATTTATTAATAATGGGTAAATAAGAGAAAAAGGAGTGTTTCATATGGAAGCAAATTTTAAAGGTTTTGGTACAAAGGCTATTCATGCAGGAAATATAGAAAAAGAGACTTTTGGTTCTCTGTCTACACCTATTTATCAGAGCTCTACATATTATTTTGACTCTTGCGAACAGGGCGGCAGAAGATTTGCCGGCGAAGAGGACGGATTTATTTATACCCGCCTTGGAAATCCCACATCAACTGTACTTGAAGCTAAAGTAGCTGCTCTTGAAAATGCGGAGGCCGCTATTGCTACATCATCAGGTATGGGAGCAATATCAGCTACCCTTTGGACTATCGCAAAGGCCGGAGCTCATATTATTGCTGACGGTACACTTTATGGATGTACATTCGCTCTTTTAAATCATGGACTCACACGTTATGGCGTTGATGTTTCGTTCATAGACACATCTAATCTTGATGAAGTGAAGGCAAACCTCAGAGAAAATACAGTTGCCGTTTACCTTGAAACACCAGCCAACCCTAACTTAAAGGTTACTGATATAGCTGCTATATGTGAAATAGCTCATAATTACAATAAAGATATAAAAGTTGTATGCGATAATACTTTCGCAACTCCTTTCCTCCAGAGACCGCTTGAATTAGGTGCCGACGTAGTTGTTCATTCAGCTACTAAATATCTTAACGGCCATGGAGATGTTATCGCGGGCTTTGTAGTTGGCAAGGCTGACTTTATAAGCGAAGTAAGAATGTTTGGCGTTAAGGATATGACAGGTGCTGTTATTGATCCATTTGCTGCATTCCTTATTTTAAGGGGCCTTAAAACTTTTGAACTCAGAATGCTTCGTCATTGTGAGAACGCAAGAGCAGTTGCTGAATTACTTGAAAAGAGCGATAAGGTTGATAAGGTTTACTATCCCGGACTTGCTTCGTTCCCCAACCATGATGTTGCGGCTAAGCAAATGAAGGATTTTGGTGGCATGGTTTCCTTCGAGGTTAAAGGCGGTAAGGCAGCAGGAATCAAATTTGTTAACGCACTTAAGATGTGTACAATAGCAGTAAGCCTTGGAGATGCAGAAACACTTGTTGAGCATCCTGCAAGTATGACACATTCTCCTTATACTCCTGAAGAGCTTAAAGAAGCAGGAATTCCTGAGGGTCTTGTAAGACTTTCAGCTGGTCTTGAAAATAAAGAAGACCTGCTTGCAGATATTGAACAGGCTTTAGCTCAGATTTAATAATTTTTTATATGAAATTGACATAATTTCAATCCCCCACACTTTCTAAAAAAATACCCAACCGCTGTAATAAGCGGCTGGGTATTTTATTTTTGCTGCTGAATGCTGTGCGCGGTCTCCACAAGAGCTATTAAATTTTCAGATGGAACTGAAAATGGAAGGGCACACTCCGGGGATATTAATTTAATTCCATGCCTAATGTTTTCCTCAACGGAACGCTTTACATCAGGTGGATTTCCCTGTGCAAGTAAAACAGGATTATTAATGCATCCGGTAATTAGCATATTGTCTCCGGCTATTTTGACAGACTTTTCAATGTCATTTTTAGAATCCATGTGAAATACCTTGAAGCCTGTATCAGCTATATACATAAGCCTGTCTGCTACATTTCCGCATGTATGTAGTATTATGGGACCATAGCTTTGAAGTTCTGCGGCGGCTTTTTTGTGTATTGGCATAATAAATTGCCTGTATATCTCAGCGCTCACGAGGTCAGCCGTTACATGGTCGGCCCACAGAATAATGTCCGCACCAGCCTCAAACTGAGCCTTTGCAAAATTCATCGGTATTTCTGACAGCATATTAATAAAATTTTTTGTTTTATCTGGTTCAAGTATGGTATCCAATATAAGGTTTTCAACACCATACAAGTGATAGGCAAGCGACCATGGCCCAATTACTTTGCCAATAATAGGGACTTCATTTTTATATTTGGACTTTAAATTTGAGCATACTTTTATTAAATTAGAAAATTCTTTTCTCTTTAGATAATTTTTAGGTATCTCAAAATCCTCAGTTCTATTAATCGGTTTTTTAATTACCATTGGCATTTCATAAATATTTCCCCAGTCAACCTCAGCTCCAAGAGCCGAGGCTTCAAGCAGTATAGAAAAGTAGGGCGATATGGAGTCAAAACCAAATTTATTGTGCCCTACAGAAGCTAAAGCTTCCATTTTTTTAGCGTCAGTGTGCGCTTCAGGGAAAAAAGCGCCGGATATTTTCATTGCGTCAACGGTAGCTACGGAAGTTGGATTAAGCGCCGGATATACATCAAAATCTTCTCCGTTAATAACGGCAAAAACTCTTTCTTTGGATGTCATTTCAATTTTTCCCACGCTTAATCCCTGCCTTTTTATTTATTTTATAACTCTTTTAAATATGTCTGCTGAAGGATAGTATCCGCTTTCTCCAAGATATTCTTCCATTCTTATAGCTTCATTCCATTTAGCGGCTCTCTCAGAACGTGCAACTGAACCTACCTTAAGCTGTCCAGCGTTTGTTGCCATTGAGAGATGTACTATAATTGCATCTTCAGTTTCTCCTGATCTTGCTGAAATAACAGGAAGGTATCCGCTATTTTTAGTTAGCTCTATCGCATCCATTGTTTCGGTAATCGAACCAATTTGGTTAAGTTTAATTAATACAGCATTGCATGCTCCCATTTCAACCCCTTTTTTAATTCTATCCGAATTTGTAGTAAAAAGGTCGTCACCAATAAGCTGTATCTTTTTGCCTAGCTTTTGTGTGAGAAGAACAGAGCCTTCCCAGTCAGATTCGGCACAGCCGTCCTCTATCGATATTATGGGATATTTCTCAACCCAATCACATAAAAGGTCAACAAATTCCTCCCTTGTCATTTCTTTATTTTCCAGCCTAAATACATATGTTCCATTTTCCTCATTATAAAACTCGCTTGAAGCTATATCAAGGGCTATTGCCACATCCTTCATTGGTTCATATCCGGCACGTTTAATGCCTTCCGTGAGAAGAATAAGCCCCTCTTCATTTGTCTTAAAATCAGTTGGCCAAAAACCACCTTCATCCGCTATAGAAAGCGGCTTGCCTTTTTCCGCAAAGATTTTTTTGGTAGCATTGTATACGTTAACTACCATAGCGAAACCGTCCTCAAAGTTATCAGCGCTCATAGGAATTACAAGGAAATCCTGTATATCTATAGAATCTGCCGCATGGGCGCCTCCTCCAATTATTTGTATCATGGGCACGGGTACTGTTTTAGCGTTTGAGCCGCCAAGGTATCTGAATAAAGGTTCTCCTTTAGCGTTTGCAGCGGCATAGGCAACGGCCATAGAGCAGCCGAGTATTGCGTTTGCACCAAGATTACTCTTGTTTTGTGTACCGTCAAGTGCAATCATCATTTTATCTATGTATACTTGATTTGTTGCGTCAACTCCTATAAGCTTGGGAGCTATTATGTTATTTATATTGTCTATTGCTTTTCTTACACTTTTACCGCCTAATACAGAAGAGTCACCGTCTCTTAATTCAAGAGCTTCAAATTTTCCGGTAGATGCTCCTGAGGGAACTATTCCTCTTCCAACTGCACCGCATTCAAGTGTTATATCAACCTCAACAGTAGGGTTAGCCCTTGAATCAAATACCTGCCTTGCCTTTACGCTTTTAATTCTATAGTCTGTCATTTTATTTTCCTCCAATCATTTCTTTAATCAGTTTTATAACTGAATTGTAGTCGCATATTCCCTCGTTAACCATTCTAAAGGATGTTTTTCTTATTATATCTTTGTCTCCTTCGTCTGTTATATACTCAGCCGGGGATTTTCCGTCAACTCTTGCTATAAAAAGAAGGGCAAGTGTTTTAACAAAGCATTTTTCAAGCTCTTTTGGATCCATAAATTTAACATCCGCAAAATATTTATCCAGCATAAGCTTGAGCATATTTGTAGTTGTATCAGCCCATTGTTTGTTCTTTACTGTTTTAAGAAGGAAATGGTTGGAGAAGAAAGCAAGGTCAAATGCAGGATGCCCATAATGGCCAACTTCATAGTCAAGAATATAAATTTTACGGCCGTCTACCATTATATTTTTGGGGCTGTAGTCGCCGTGAATAAGTGTTATACCAGGACCCATGAGAAATTCATTTACAGAGTCGGCAAATTCTCTTAGTTCGGGATGCTTTCCAACTGTAAACTCAATGTAGGGTGAAATCCTTAAATCATAAAATATGGCCTTGTCTCCGAATATTTTTTCAACTTCTTCGTTATAGGCGCAGCCGTTATGTACTTTTGAAAGGGAGTCTATAGCTTTATAGGCAACCTCAAAATCATAAAGGCCGCTTAACAAATCCGCTTTCCACATAGTACAGCTTTCGGGAGCAGCTTCTCTGCCAAAAATGTAGTTGTCGTGGTCATAGAAATATACTTTAGGGGCATTTTCAGGAACTATTTCATTATAAATTCTGTTGCCTTCCTTTTCTATATGCATACGATTGGGGTCGCACAGCCAGGTGTCTTTGGTCTTTAGTTGGGCAAGAGCCTGTTTAACAATGAGCTCTTTTTTTCCGGCATAAACAAAAACGACAGTTCCGGAAACTCCACCTTTGCAGTAATTGAAAGAATAGCCTTCTTCCTTGTTTATAATTCCTTTTTCCAACAGGTACTGTTCAAGTTGTTCCTTTACAGCGATGTCAATCATTTTATTTACCTCCTTTTAGTTGTTAAACTTCACTTTGGTATCTATGTTAAAAGTATATTTTATAAATCAATTAAGTACAATGAAATCAGGCATTGCAAATTGTATATATTTATTAAATTAAATAATAAAAAGAGTGCAAAAAGTATATTTTACTTTGAATATAATAGCTGGTATAATTTTTATAGATAAAATATTGTTAAATTGCTGAGTAAATATATTTTAAAAGTGCAGTTTGCATATGCGATTGGAGGATAGCTATGAAGGCTCTAAACGTATCGTTTTTAAATACGGTAATATCCAAATATTATAATAAGGAGTGTATTATCCATATAACTGATACTACATCGAAAATAATAGCTTCATCAGATAAGGAAAGAATCGGCACAGTAAGCAGCACAGCTATTTATATAAATAAGGTCCAGAGGGCGACGTCAATGGCGAACCCTGATGCTTCGAAGGATACATACAGCTCTGTTTATGGCGTTCCCGTATTAGCTGATGATGAAATATATGGAACAGTTATAGTGAGAGGACCGGCAAATACGGCTGTTCATATAGGTGAAACAATAAAGACTGCAATTGAAACCATAATAGAGTACGACAGCCATACATATTCAGACGCCCATCATAAGGATCTTATGTCACATTTAGCTTCAAAACTGTTAAGCGGCGGGATGGATAGGGAGGAAATATATTCGTCAATGTACAGACTGGATATGGATCCAGAGCTTTTAAGATGTGTAATATACATAAACCTGAATTACCACCAGAATAATTATTTCAATGTAAAGCTGAATTTAGGATATATATCTGGTATAGAACAGCTGAAAGCAAATTTAATGGAAAGGCTGAATTCAAATCCATATCTAAATTCGCAGGATATAGTTTATATGCATGACTACAATACGGCTATTATAATTAAATCATTTATTCCGGTTTCAGACATATCACGAATTTATCTGTCACTGGACAAAATTTGCGGCAGCATTGTAGAAATATGCTCATCATTTAAGTCATTCAGTTTTAATATGGCATGCGGAAGCCTGTATTCTGACGTAATGGATATACAAAAAAGCTTTAACGAGGCAGAGGATTTAATAAAAATAGGAATAAAATCGAAAAAGGATGAAAGCTTTTTTATGCCTGAAAACATACTTTTTGAAAGCATCTGCTATTATATGCATCCGCAGATAACAAATAAAATAATCCTTTCCACAATATCAAAGCTCACTAAAAAAGACGGAACTATAGCAAAGGACATAATAGACTGCGCTGAAGCATATGTTGACAGCTGTATGAATATATCAGAGACAGCGGCAAAAACATTCCTGCATAGAAACACTATAAATTCAAGACTGGAGCGGTTGTATATGATGACTGGGCTTAGGCCTGCAAAGAGCTTCGGCGATGCGTTTATTATTAAGGAAACGGCAGTTTACATAAGACAGAATGATTTGGAAAATAAAAAAGGGCGGAGTTAATCCGCCCATAATTTTTTTGCCTTTGAAGTGATTCTTTCGTGTCTTTTTTCTTCCTCATCAATTAGTTCTATAAACTGTATATCATATATTTTTCCTTCTTTTGAGCCATCGGGAAGAAGTACAGTCGGAATATCAATTTTTACTTTCTCATCGGTAAGGCATACTGCAAAATCACCTTCAAATCTGTCAATTGTCACTATCATAAAAAACCTCCTTATGGTTTGCATATGCCGCATGGAGTGTATCCTTCAGCAATTGCTTTATCATAATTATCCGTATAGGACTTATTGTTATCAGATATGCTTTTTACTGACGAGCAACTCTCAAGATGTATTTTTTTCGTATTTGTGTTGATCACATAGTTTTTTGAATTTTCAAGGGATGATTGAGAACTGCTGCTGTTAGCACTGTTTATATCAGAAGAATTAATTGAAATGTTTTTACCATCCGATATAGCGGTTATAGTTCCAAGCTCGTCAGTTCTGTAATATTTTATGCCTCTTTCGTTAAATTTTTCGATTGTTTCTTTATGCGGATGGCCATATGAATTGTCTCTTCCACAGCTTATTATTGCCGCGGACGGGCATACGCTATCTAAAAATGTTTCGCTGGTTGAAGTAGAGCTTCCGTGATGGCCTGCCTTTAGTACATCTGCGCTGACATCATCGGTAATCTGGCTCTCAGAAAGCTCCTCAGCGTCTCCCATAAAAAGAAACGACGTATCGCCATAAATAATTTTAACCACTACGGAGTAGTCGTTTGTATTTTTGTAGCTGTCTGACACTGGGGCCAGCATTTTAACTGATAACCCGTCTGTTTCTACAAGTGAAACACCAGACTTGGCAGTATTAATTGTCAATCCTTTAGAATCAATTGCATCAAGCACGTCCTCGAAAGTTTTCGTGTCGGCCGTTATCTTTGGCATATATATTTTTCCTATATCAAATGCGTTGATTACATCGTCAAGACCGCCTATATGATCCTCATGCGGATGCGTGCCGACAACATAATCAATTGATGTGTAGCCCAGAGATTTTATATAGTTAACTGCTTTTTCACCTGTTTCGTTAGTCCCCGCATCAATTAAAAGAGTTTCGCCGTTTGGTAGCTCTATAAACTCACTGTCACCTTGACCAACGTCAATATAGCTGACGCGCATATCATTGTTTCCTGGCAGTGACGTCATTATAAAGTCATTTTTGGCCTCAGGCAGATATTTGTCTTCAGCATTAGCTTGGGAAGCGCAGGCGGAAAGGGTTATTAACGACAGACCCATTAGCAGAGCATACAGCTTCTTATTTATTTTCATTTTTTACCTCCAAATTAAGTATCTTATTTATATTCGGATAATACGGTTTTTTATTTTCCTCAATCATCAGTATTTCTCCAAACTCACTTAATGAATTGACAATAGGTATAAGCTGATTGCCGCGGTCAGTAAGGGTATATTCAACCCTAGGAGGATTTTCGCTGTAATCTGTCCTTTTAATTATTTTATATTCCTCCAGCTGCTGCAGCGCCCTTGTCAGTGCAGTATTAGTTATTACAGGAAATACCTTTTTTATCTGACCATATCTGATATTAGGACAACCGTTTATAAGCCAGATAAGCGGAAGCGACCATTTTCCGCCAAGTATGTCCATAGAAAAAGCTATAGGGCAGTGATCAATTATATCACCCATTTACATCGCTCCAATCGGGCACAAAAATGTGCGTACTTGTTTTTTATGTATAACTTTAATATACTATAATCATCAGTTAAAGTAAAGGTAGCAGGTAAGGAGGATACATATGTCATTAATTAGCGCAACACCTTTTAAAATCAATAATATGGAACTTAGAAACAGAATAATCATGCTTGTTATGCACACTGGATTTTCAACGGGAGGGCAGTTGACTGAGCAGGATAAAGCTTTTTTTGAGGAGCGTGCTAAGGGCGGAGCTGGCGCGATTACTCAGGTTTGCGGAATAAGTGATTATGGTGCCGCAGATAATATGCCTAATATAAAAGAGGACTCCTTTTTTGAAAGAGAAAAGGCAATAACTGATATGATTCACAGTTATGGAACAAAGCATATTGTACAGCTTTTTCACAGGGGAAGAAACAGCGGAAGCAACTATGGCCTGAAGGCGGTTGCTCCATCAAATATACCTTCATCAATATATAGAAATGAGTGCGATGTTTTAACAAAAGAGCAGATAGAGGAAACAATTAAGGATTTTGCAGATTCAGCCTTAAAGTGCAAGGAAATAGGAGTTGACGCCGTAGAGGTAAGCTGTTCAGCCGGATACCTTTTAACATTATTTCTTTCGCCATTAACAAATCTTCGTAACGATGAGTATGGCGGAGACGATGAAAGACGAATGAAAATGCCACTTGATACCTTAAGGGCTGTAAGAGCTGCAGTAGGCAAGGAATATCCTGTAATTGTGCGTATTGCCGGTTCTCAGATGATGCCGGGAGGCTATGGTGTTGATTATATGCAGGAATTTTGTAAAATAGCTGAAAAAGAGGGGCTCATTGACGCCGTAAACGTAACAGGCGGATGGCATGAAGCGCCCGTTCCGCAGATTTCATATCAGCTTCCATCCGGCGGGTTTGCATATCTTGCAGATGCAATAAAAAGTGTAGTAAATGTACCTGTTATAGCATGTAACAGGATAAATAATATTGATACAATGGAAGAGATACTTTCAAATGGAATGGCTGATTTTGTCGGCACAGCCAGGGGATTTTTAGCTGACCCATGCTTCGCGCAGAAGGTCTTGACAGGTATGCCGTACAACCGCTGTCAGGGATGCAACAAATGTATTGAGGCCGTGCTGAAAGGAAAACCGGTTCTCTGTGCATACAATCCTGAGGTTGGACATGAAGAGGAAGAAAAAACTCACAGGAAAGTAATTTCAGCAAAGAAAATTCTCGTTGTTGGAGCTGGACCTGCAGGACTTGAGGCTGCTAAAAAATCGGCTGAACGAGGTTATAAAACTATATTATGCACCAAGGATAATAAACTTGGGGGAATGCTTGTTTCCGCCTCTGTACCTCCTGAAAAGCAGGATTTAATAAAATATGTTGAAAATAAAAAATATGAGCTTGAACAGCTTGGTGTTGATATTAGATACGGTACCGAAGTTGATGGGGAATTTGTTAAAGAGCTTAATCCTTATTTCGTTGTAGAGGCTATAGGAAGCAATGCTGTTATTCCGCCTATAAAAGGGATAGACAGGGAGAATGTTTATATGGCTCTTGATGTGCTTAATGGCGGACATGAGCTTTTAGAAACGCTTAAAAAGGGCAGTACAATAATTATTGGCGGAGGCTCCGTAGGGCTTGAAACAGCAAGATTTATTGCCTCCAAACATTACGCAACTGAAAAGTCAAAATCATTTAATGAAATGTTTATAGGAAGCGATATACCTGCTGTTGATATACCGTTAAAAATAACAGTTGTAGAAATGACAAAGAAAATAGGACGTGACCTTGGAGGTCTTAAATGGATTGTTATGAAAGAGGTAAAGGCAGACGGAATTAAGACAATGACAGAAACCGCTGTTAAAGAAATCGGAGATGGATATGTTCTTGCTGAGACTGCGGAGGGAGAAATAAAAATACCCGCAGACAACATAATTATTGCAGCCGGCTTTACTCCTAGAAGCAGTGATATAACACTGGCATGTCTCGATGAAAAAATTTCCTATGCAAAGATTGGTGACTGCGAAGAAGTAGGCGACGCCATGAAGGGAATACATGAGGCATATGAGCTTTTTTTGAGACTTTTTATAGCTTAATTTAATATTGATTCGTTTCCAAGCATAGTATTATTTAGAACATGTTTTGGAGATGAGTTACTCTGATAATCGATGTACTGACAAATATGGTCAACAGCTTCGGATATTTGGGAATATTTATTGCAACCTCACTGGAGTATGGATGTTTTCCTGTTTCCAGTGAGGTTTTGCTGCCTTTTATAGGATACTTTGTCTATGGAGGCAGGCTTAGTCTGTTTGGGGCTATTTTAGTAAGCACTGCCGGCGGAATAGTCGGCAGCCTTGTATGCTATTGTTTCGGAAGATTTGGAAAAAATTTTATTGAACATAGACTATGCAGAAAATATTTGTCACTAAAAAAAGGGGTAGAAAACGCAGAAAGGGTTTTTAACAAGTATGGCAGGCAGTCCGTATTAATTGCCCGTGTTTTTCCCATAGCCCGTACATACATATCAATTCCAGCCGGATTGGCAGGTATGAGTGTTACGCTGTTTATTTTTTATACAACTCTTGGAGCGTTTTTGTGGAATACAATGCTTATATCGGCAGGATATTTTCTCGGAGAATATTGGAGAAGCGCAGGTTCTGTTATAGTCGAAAATCATGTGCTTTTTTATATTATCACGGCAGTTCTAAGCATTATACTAATAACCGTATCCAGAAAAAAAGCCAAGTAATACTTAAAATTGGCTTACATATTTTTTACGCTATTCCTTTTTGATTTTTTTTGTAGTATAATGTATTCCGTATGAATATCATCAGGATATTTACGTAAGGAGGCGTTAATATGGAAAAGTTAGATAAACTAAGAGAGTATATCTCACAGTTTGATAAGCTTTGCGTTGCATATTCCGGAGGAGTTGATTCCGACCTGGTTATGAACGTTGCTTATGAGGTCTTGAAGGATAATGCAATAGCCGTTATCGGAGACGGCATCATGCTTTCAAGAAAAGACATGGAAGACGCTGAATGGCTTGCC
>URCD01000074.1 GCA_900546215.1 uncultured Eubacteriales bacterium
GCCCGACCTATCCGACACAATGCGCAAGTGCCGGATAGGAACGGCAAAATTTTTTTACACTTCTATTACTTCTTTATCGCACATCAGTAAATGGACAGCGCATATGATATTGCAAACAGTATGGAAACTAAAGAGGACATAGACAGCTCTTATATTACCCTCTATCCTGTAATGCGCGAGCTTGCCGACAAGCTGAATGAGGTATACGACTATACAGAAATGAAGTCATATATAGATGATAATTACGCAAAAGGCGCAGAGCTCCATAAAATTATATACAACGATTATAATCAGTACTATGACCTTTCCTATTCGTTTTTGGACCTGGTAACTGAAATGGCTGAGGCACAGATTGCCGAGGATATGGAGTATTATAAGAGCGAAGGCCTTGAGGTAATGTATTCACTTAACTCGGTTCTTCTTAAGGCAAAGGAAATACAGGCGGCAATTTATGACCAGAATGTATATGACGACAATCTAATTGAGCTTGACACGTCGGCTATTCAACCGCTTTATGACGAATATATCGCTGAAATAGAGACCTGCTTTTCTCTCCTGGACAGCCCGGAAAAGCTGGAAAAAGAAGGCTTAAGCACTGACAATCCTTATATTGGACGGTATAAAGAAGAGATAACAGCCAGCAAGGTTGCCCTTACAGACCTGTTCCAGAGAGTGGCTGATCAGAGACCCCTTGAGGAATACGAGCTTTACTCTTCCTTCCCCGCAGATGGCTCAGTCAGCAGCTTTGACGAGGCACTGAGCAATATGATAGATTATTACAACAGCCTTATAGAATATTAAATAATAAAAAGCCCGCATTGCTGGTTGTTCATAAAACAGTAATTGAAAGTAAAATCCCGTGAATGGTAAACATCATTCACGGGATTTTACTTATACAGGAATAGCGCAGTAAATTCAATTGTCTTTTTTTATAATTCCTTTTGCATTAGCTGTATATACACCGATAACGATAATTACAGCGCCAATAATTTGAGAAACCGAGAATGTTTCTTTTAAGAGAAAAGCTCCTGCAACAATAGAAACAACAGTTGCTACTCCTATGAAAGATGATGTTCGGTTGACACCAATTTTTGCAATAGCTACATTAGACAAGAAAAAGGCACAAACGGAACACCCTATTCCCTGATACAGAATAGCCATCAGAAACGCTTTGTTTTTGAAAGGAAGTGCGATTAATGAACTTAAATCGCTATTCATCAATGCCTCAATTATAGCTAAAATTATAAATACTGCTGCTCCTGCCAATAACATCATATATGTAATTTCCGCCCCAGTATAATCAGAAGCTTTTTCTACAAAAACACAATAAAGAGCGTAAGATATAACTGCTATAAGTAAAAATGCATATCCCGTGCTTGAAAGACTCGATGACGCACCGACTGCAAGCACTGTCACAAGTACACCTACAAGTGTAATCAATATACCCATTACCTGTAAACGGGTAGGCTTTTTGTGAAGAATTGCAGCTGAGGCAATCAGGGAAGCAACAGGAATACACGCAAGGAATACTCCACTTTCGGATGCCGTTGTATGACTGATACCAATCGTTTCTCCGATAAAGTAAATGACTGGACTAAACAATGATACTAAAAGCAGTGGTTTCAGACTTTTTCCCTTCAGATCAACCTTTAGTATACCAACTCCAACCAATAAACTCATGGCTAAAAACGCCAACAAAAACCGCCAGCCTAAGAGGGATAGGGCACTTGCATTAGTTGTTGCTTGCTTAGTAAAAATATAACTCATACCATAAAGCACTTCACAACCAATAGCACATAAACTGCCAATGATCAAATTGTCTTTTCTCATGTTAACCTCACATATTTCGATCTTCTGCTAAGCTCCAATCTCAACAAAAATTTACGATTTATTAAATCTTATCATAGCGCAAAAGGTATGTCTAGCAATAAAAATGCCAGATAAGCAGAAACACACTTATCTGACATTTCCTTTTAGAATACTGTTTTACGGAAGCCGCCCGATTATGCAGGCTTTTTCTTTTATAAATACCTGTCAAAATACTCCCACAGGTATTCCTTTATTTCAGTCTGCTTTTCTTTAATTTCGTAATGTCTTTCCTTAATTCCATTTTTAATCTCACTGGTTTTTTCTGCAATACCGTTTCTCAGGCCTGCAAATGGGCTTTCCGCCGCCATAAGCTCCGCTCTTTTTCCAATAAACTCAAACGGCTTGGATATTCCCATATCCATAAATCCGGTAGTTACAGTTTCTCTGAATCGCTTTGCCTTATTTAAAGCGTCGCATATTCCCGCAATACCGTTTAAAGCGTCGTCTGTAAACGTAGTCTTTCTTACATAATCTGGGCTATGATATTTCTCAATTACATATTTATACCTTTCATATGCCTTCTTTACGCTTTCTTCCCAAGGAACGTATATTTCCTCCATAGCGTTTTTGCCAATTTCATGGGCAAGTCCTATATTGTCTATCAGTTCCTCAATAGCTTCGGCCATTGATTCAGCGTTTTCATTAATCAGGTATCCGTTATGCCTGTCCCTTATACCCTCAGCGGCACAGCTTCCCTTAATAAGAACACTGCCAAGTCCGCAGGCAGCAGCCTCTCTTACCACAATTCCGTTTGTATCATATGATGTAGGAAAAAGAAACATATCGGCCCTAGTATAATAAGCTCTGAGTTCCTCTCTGTCCTGCACCGCTCCGGCAAAAATACATTCCTCGGCCAAATCCAGTTCCTTGGCATAATTTTTAATATCAACAGCGTCGCTTCCGTCGCCTACAACTACCATATGAAATTTTGCGCCTGTACTTTTTATTGTTTTAAGAGCATCAAGCGTTATTTTAAAACCCTTATACCACATTAGCCTGCCGACAAATAAAAACACTGGATAATCATCATTTATTCCAAGCTTTTCATTTACCTCAGCTACTGCATCAGCCTCAGCTCTGCCTTTAGGAAAATCAACGCCGTTTTCCATAACAATATAGTCTCCCTTATAGCCAAGAGATTTAAGGTTTTCGCCCGCGCCTTCGCTTACAACCCATACCTCGTCACAAGCTTCAATATTATTTACTATGGTCTTTATTGATGCCTCCTGAAGCATGTTTGATTTCAGGGCCTTTTTTATATCAATGTCGAATTTAGTATGGTAAGTAAAAACAATCGGAGCGTTTACCTTTTCCCTGAGCGTTCTGGCAAGAATTGTTGACATAGCCGGACAGTGACTGTGGATTATATCAATATTTTTGCTGTCAAGCTCCCCAAGTGCTGAAGGCTCGAACGGATAGCCCGCTCTGTATCCTATGATACCGGTTGTATCAAAGCTGGTATAACGCACAACCTCAAAATCATAATTGTCGGTTACATTTGGGTATTTTGGCGTGGCTACTACCGCATTTCCAAGCCCACTCTGAATTACCGACGCGTAATTAAACACTGTATTTGCTACTCCGTCTATTGTAGGCGGAAATGAGTCATTTAAAAGGCATACATTCAGTCTATCATTCATTTTTATGTCTCCTTAGTATTTACTGTTATTGCCAACTTCATTATTTTATCATTAAAATATGAACAAAAAGTTAATCAAAATGAAAAAATTTATAAATTATTCCACAATTTTTACAGTAATTACTTAAAAAAGCTTATGAAGCTACATAATTACACAAATTCATTCAATATTTCTATAATCCAAATAATCTAAAAACCGTTTCACAGCCAGCGGGGCGTTTTTTTTGCTTCTAAGCGCAAGTCCAATTTTTCGATAGGCAGGAACGTCCAATTTTTTTGCGATTATATTGTATGGCACCCTCTTCAAAATAAGCTTTGGTAAAATGCTGATTCCAAGCCCGCTTTCAACCATTGACATAATAGCGTAATCGTCCCATGTTGTAAAGTGAATTCTCGGCGCTGTCCCTATATGTTCAAAGATTTCTGATATTTCTGTATTTGTTCCCTTTTGAAGCAGCATAAACGGATAATCATACACCGCACTTAGGGGAAAACTCCCGCATGACGACAATGGATGATTTACAGGCAGAACGGCCATAAGTTCATCCTGCTCCAAAAAAATTGTTTCAAGCTCGTGCTGTACAGGCAGGCGAAGAAATCCGCAGTCCACCCTTCCCTCAATAATCCAGCTCTCAATTTCAGAATAATCTCCCAAAAGCAGCTCGTAATCAATATTGGGATAATCCTTTTGAAATTCCTTAATTATATTAGGCAGCCAATGAGTGGCTGCACTAGAAAAAGTCCCTATTCTAATTATTCCAGACTGCAGTCCGTTCAATTCGTCTACCTGTGTCTGAAGCTTTTGATACTCCTTGCATACGCCCTCTGCAAACGGCAGCAGCTTGAGCCCTTCGGAGGTCAGTCTCACACCCTGACGTCCACGCTCCAAAATCGGCACTCCCCACTCTTTTTCCAAATCGTTAATCATACGGCTGATACCGGACTGTGAATAATTAAGTATCCGCGCCGCTTTTGTAAAGCTGCCGTATTCAACTGTTTTTACAAAGGCCATATATTTTTGAATATTCATGTCCATATAAAGTCACTTCTTTACATCTGTTTTTATCATAATTATTATGAAAAATATTCGCTTTTGTAATTGATATATTTATGTTACACTATAGGCGTAAATAGTTCAAGGAAAAAATTGTATTTCAGAGGTGCTGTATGGGATTATATCAAAATAGAATTGTTGTTAAGGTCGGGACATCAACACTGACAAACGATATTGGTCAAAATGATCTGCGTTCCTTTGACCGGCTTGCCTGCGTGTTATCGGATATTCAAAACATGGGGTATGAAATTATTTTAGTATCCTCCGGCGCAATTGCCGTAGGTACAAATAAGCTGAAAATGAAAACAAAGCCGTCAAGCATGCGCCTGAAGCAGGCCGCAGCAGCCGTTGGCCAGTGCAGCATAATGTTCCTTTATGATAAGTTTTTTAACGACTATGATAAAACAATTGCACAGATACTTCTGACTGCCGAGGATATGGAGATAGAAGAAAAAAAGGAAAACCTTATTAATACATTCGACGCGCTGCTTGAGATGGGAATTATCCCTGTAGTAAATGAGAATGACTCGGTAAGCTATACGGAAATAGAATCTGAAGACAGGCTTTTTGGCGACAACGATATGCTGTCTGCTGTCGTAGCTGTACTATGCAAGGCACAGAAGCTTATTATTTTATCAGATATTGATGGATTTTATGACAGCGATCCCAGGCTTCATCCTAACGCAAAGCTAATTGAACGTGTTGACATTATTGATGATGAAATGCAGTCGCTTGCAGGCGGAGCGGGCTCAAGGAGAGGGACGGGCGGTATGAAAACGAAGCTGCAGGCCGCTAAGCTGGCGTCTGCGCAGGGAATAGATACAATTGTCACCAACGGTAAAAATCCGGCCTCATTATATGACATTGTAAAAGGAAAAAATATCGGCACACTGTTTTCGGGCAGCCGCTGACTAAAAAGGCCGCGGAAATCAAAATTCCCCGCGGCCATAATATCATTTAAGCTTTTTTATTATATCTTTCCCATAAAATATAAAGCCCCTTTAAAAGCAAATCCGGGTCGTAATCCATTTTATGGCGGCAAAAGGGTACAATTACACAGCCCACTCCACCGGTTGCTACTATGTTGGCCTCATATCCAAGCTCTTCAAATACTCTATCGATAATACCGTCCATCATAGCGGCATTTCCGTACACCACACCACTTTTCATGGACTGCTCCGTATTTTTCGCTATGATTCCATTAGGAGGTCCAAGCTTTATTCTAGGAAGCTTTTCACAGCATTCTGAAAGCGCATTCATAGATATACACACGCCTGGAGCGATTATGCTTCCTATATAGCTGCCTTCCCTGTCTATTATTGAACATGTTGAGGCAGTTCCCAAGTCAAATATAAGAAGAGGAGCTCCGTATATCTCTATGGCGGCTACAGCGTCGACAAGCATATCCTCTCCTACCTTGTCAGGATTGTCCATAAGTATATTAAGCCCTGTACTCACATTTCTTCCAACAGTCAAAGCCTCTTTCCCTGTTAGGCTTTTTACAGCCTTTTCGGCTCTGCCCGTAACAAAGGGCACAACGGATGAAATTATTCCTCCTTCAGGCTTTGGGGCGTTATTAAGCTTAAGTATAAAGTCAATTTGAGACGCAATTTCGTCGGCATGATTTTTCTCATCGGTTTTCATTCTGCCTGTGAAAAGCACCTTTCCGTTCTCAATTCCGCCGACAACAATATTTGTATTACCGATATCAAGCGCCAGTATCATTTGTCTTCCTCCAATGCTTTAACGGCATTAAGTATAACGTCTGCCGCTTCATATTTTGTCATCATAGGGTATGTCACCGCGTCACTTCTCGTTATTATTGTAATTATATTTGTATCCGTTCCAAATCCGGACTCATTTCCCTTTATACTGTTTGCCACTATCATATCCGCGTTCTTTTTAGAAAGCTTTTTGACCGAGTTTTCCATTAAATTTTCTGTTTCCATTGAAAAACCGCAGATTATCTGATTTTCCTTTTTATGCTCTCCAAGGTACTGGAGTATATCCTTCGTCCTTTCAAGCTCTATGCAGTTCATTCCGTTTTCTTTTTTTATCTTTTCACTGCTTACATTAACCGGCCTGTAGTCTGCCACTGCCGCCGCCTTTATGACAATATCAGCGTGTTCGGCAAATCGCTTCACCTCATTAAACATATCCTCAGCGCTTTCAATATTTATAAACCTAACTCCTGACGGAGGCGCTATTGAAACAGGGCCTGATATCAGTACGACATCCGCTCCTCTTGCCGATGCCCTTTCAGCAATAGCGTAGCCCATCTTTCCTGTTGAGTGGTTGGTAATAAAGCGCACAGGGTCTATTGCTTCTCTTGTTGGGCCCGCTGTAACTACAATTTGTTTGCCGCAGAGGTCTTTTTTTGAAAAGCTTCTGGAAATGTACTGCACAATATCGTTTACATCCGCAAGCTTACCTTCCCCGGTATCTCCGCAGGCAAGCCTTCCGCTGGCAGGAGAAATAAACTCATATCCGTAGTCCTTAAGCTTTTTAATATTGTCCTGCACTATTTTATTATTATACATATGCGTATTCATCGCCGGTGCAATAACTCTGGGGCACTCCGCCGCCATAATAGTTGTACTCAGCATATCGTCAGCTATGCCGTTGGCTATCTTTCCTATTATGTTAGCCGATGCCGGAGCAATTACAAATATATCGGCTTTTTTAGCCAAGGAAATATGCTTAACGTCATATTCAAAATTTCTGTCAAATGTGTCTACAATACATTTATTGCTGGTAAGTGTTTCAAATGTAATGGGATTTATAAAGTTACATGCATTTTGGGTCATTATGACATGCACATCAGCATGCATTTTAACAAGAGAGCTTACCACATCAGCCATTTTATAGGCTGCAATACTTCCGGTTACTCCAATAACTACGGTTCTGCCTTTAAGCATTTTATTTTCCTCCTGTTTCAATGGTAGATTAAAAGCCGCAAGCGGCGCCATTTGTTTAATCAATTCTTAACAGGAAAAATACCGTAAAAACATAAAAGGGATAGCCGTCCTCATATACGCGGCAAAAAAGGATATGGCAGAAGCTAAAGTTCTGTCTGTAAAGTCACACTCACCATTCTGTGGGATATGTGCTTTTCTTCTCTTTTATGAGGTGTAAAACGGTATAGTTTCTGTTAGAATACTATCCACTGCGAAGTATAACAAATTTATTTTATATTGTAAATATAACTAACGTACATTTAACAAAAATTCTGGCTTTAAACAGAATTTTACAAAAAAAGGAGCGCAAGGCTCCTTCAATCTTTATATAATCTTTGGATTAATATATATTCCCAATGCCTCAAAGTTCTGTCTCATTTTAGAATAAATATCCTCTACAGCCGTTTTAAGAATATCGGCATTATCGCTTCTAACAGTAATCAGCCAACGGTATTCGTCCTTTATCTTGGATATGTACTGCGGCACGGGTCCAAGTACATCCACACCATATTTTTTTAGCTCATCTGCTGTTATATGTGAATTCTCTATTACTTTTTTTTCGTCTAAACCTGTAATCTCTATTTGGGCACAATCCATGCACGGAGGATAACCCATCTGCCGCCTGTAGGTTAACTCATCATCATAAAATCCGTCCCCCTTAACAGCCGCCATGATTGCTGGATTGTCAGGCGTATAGGTCTGAACTATTACTCGTCCGGGATCATCTCCCCTTCCGGCTCTTCCGGCAACCTGTGTTATTAGCTGATAGGTTTTTTCATTTCCGTCATACTCTCCTGTATTTAAAGACATATCAGCCGCCATTACTCCTACAAGCGCAACATTTTTAAAATCATGTCCCTTAGCTATCATCTGTGTTCCTATAAGTATATCTGCCTTGCCTGAACCGAATTCAGAAAGAATTTGGGCATGCCCATTTTTTCCGCTGACGGTATCGGCGTCCATTCTAATTACTCTTGCCTGAGGAAAAAGCTTTTTTATTTCATCCTCAATTTTCTGCGTACCAACGCCAAAATATCTGATTCTTTTAGAACCGCATACAGGACATGTTTCAGGCCTGTCAACAGTCTCACCGCAGTAATGGCAGACCAGTTTTCCGCTTGATGCATGATATTTATAGGAGACATCGCAATGACTGCACTTCATAACATATCCGCAGCTTCTGCAGGATACAAATGTAGAGTAGCCTCTGCGGTTTATAAAGAGCATAATCTGTTTTTTTTCATCAAGAGTATCTTTAACCGCGTTATATAAGGAACGGCTGAACATGCTTTTGTTGCCGTCCTCCAGCTCTCTCCGCATATCCGCTATTTCAATTGAAGGTACTTTGCCGCTTCCGTTTGCCCTTTCCTCAAGCTTAGTATATCTAACCTTTCCGTTTTGTGCCCTGTAATAGGTTTTGACGGACGGGGTTGCGGTCCCCATTACTAAAGAAGCTCCTGTTAGAGTGCAAAGCTTTTCAGCAGTCTCAACGGCATCATAGGCAGGAGATGTTTCTGATATATAGCTCTTCTCATGCTCCTCATCCACAATTACTATTCCAAGGTCCGCAAAAGGAGTGAAAAGCGCCGATCTTGGGCCTATAACAACAGATATTTCTCCGTCCTGCGCCCTTTTCCAGCAGTTAAACCTTTCACGGTAATTCATTTTACTGTGGCTTACAGCAGCTCTGCCTCCAAATCTGCGTATAAAACGGCCTGTCATAAGCGGCGTCAGCGATATCTCAGGTACCAATACAACAGCCTGTTTTCCCTCAGCTAATACTTTTTCAATCATCTGCATGTAGATTTCAGTCTTTCCGCTTCCGGTTACGCCGTGTATAAGCAAAGGGCGGTTTAAGCTGCTTCTTTCATTCTCCCACTCTGCGATAACCTTCATTTGACCGCTGTTTAGCTTTATATCCACGCACTCCTCCTGAAGTATGGAGCAGTATGTATCTGCCAGTACTTTTTTTGTATAGACCTCTAGACAGCCTGCCTCTTTTAAAGCCTTAAGAGCATATTCACAGCCACTGATATTTTTTTTCAGCTCCGAAAGCGGAACCTCACCATTCGCGGCTATAAAATTCAGAATTTCCGCTCTCTTATGTTTTCTCTTATCGTTATCATAAGCCCCAATAAAATCGAAAAGCCGCTCAGAGGGTCTGACATATTTTACACCCACATAATAATTAGTTTTGTCCTTAATTCCGCCGGGTATTATTGTCTGAAGGCATTTTGAAAGCGTGGCAAAGTATCTTTGCCTCATCCATTGCGCAAGCTCAAGCATAGTTTTTGAAAAAACCGGAAAATCATCAGGAACTGATAAAATAGACTTCATCTTATCCTCAGGAACGTCGCTGCTTGTCATAGTGTTGACAACATAGCCTTCGCTCACGCTTCCTCCCCGTCCAAAGGGCACTCTCACCCTCATTCCAACCTTTACAGCAGCCTCAAGCTCCGCAGGCACAGCGTAGTCAAAGACCCTGTCTATATCCATATGTGATATGCTGAGTATTACCTGTGCAAACATCAAAAACACCTCAATATCAAAAGGCGTGCCTGAACAAAGTTTGGCACGCCTTATTTAGCTCATTAAAATTTTTTATTGCCTGCTTCATTAAGAATTAAGCTCAATACAGACAAAACCGAAAGCCTTTACGCTCAAATACTGTCACTTTCCAAGGATTACTCCTCATTGCCGTAGTTATCTAAGCTGATTTCAGAAAGCTCATGGTGTTCTTCCTCTTCTCTTGCCTTGGCCTCCTCAGCGTCTGGATTATGGCTTATAATATTTATCTTAGAGTTATAAAGCTCATTTACAGCAATTGATACCGGTTTATCCACCTTATAATTATTTATAAGAGGCTCGCTTCCATCTACAAGCTGTCTTGCCCTTTTTGCAGCGGCTATTATAATAGTGTACCTGCTGAGCATTGAGTTATCAAGACTTTCCTGCTCGCTTAAAACCTCTAAAAGTTCCGTGTATGAAGGATGAATCATTAACAAACATCTCCTTTAAATTTATTCTTTAAGTCCGGGTTGCGGCTGCATTTCATTCTTTCTGCCTTAACAATACAGTCAATATCCTCGACTGCCCGCTCAACCGTATCATTTATAACAAGATAATCATATTTCGGAAGATATTCCAATTCCTCCTCCGCACGCTTAATACGCTTATCTATCGTTGCCTTATCCTCTGTCCCTCTGTATTCAAGGCGCCTTCTAAGCTCTGTCAGGCTTGGCGGCATAGTGAATATCAGTACTGCGTCTTCATATTTTTTCTTTACCTGAAGGGCTCCCTGCACTTCAATCTCAAGGATAATGTTTTTTCCCTCTTCAAGCTGCTCCTCAACATATTTCTTAGGTGTTCCATAGTAGTTGTCACAAAATACTGCATGCTCCAGCAGCTCGCCTTTTTCCAGCATTTCCTCAAACTTTTCAACAGATTTAAAAAAATAATGTACCCCATCTATCTCATTGGGTCTTGGATTTCTTGTTGTTGCAGAAATGGAAACCGAATAGCCGGAATCCGCTACAAGGCGCTCAACAATAGTCCCCTTTCCCGAACCAGACGGACCGGAAATAATAAGTAATACTCCTTTTCCCATTACATATACTCCTATTCTTCTTCCGTATCCTTAAAGCTGTGAAGCCTTGCAAGTATAGTATCCGGCAGCAGTGCCGAAAGCACCACATGTCCGCTGTCACAAACAATTACAGCCCTTGTTTTCCTGCCGCAGGTGGCATCTATAGAGTTACCTCCTGCCTTAGCCTCTTGTACAAGTCTTTTAACGGGTGCGGCGTCGGGAGAAACAATAGCGACAATACGGTCGGAGGAAATAATATTCCCATAACCGATGTTAACAAATCTTACATAGCCCATTTTCCGGCTCCTTATTCTATATTTTGAATTTGCTCTCGTATTTTCTCTATCTCGCTTTTAAGCTCAATAGTTATCTGTGTGACCTTGATGTCATTCGATTTGGAGGCAATGGTGTTTGCTTCCCGGTTCATTTCCTGAATAAGGAAATCAAGCTTTCTTCCGATAGGCTCATCCTTATCAAATATAATTCTAAGCTGGCTAATATGGCTTGCAAGTCTTGTTATTTCCTCATCTATGCATGCTCTGTCAGCAAATACTGTTACCTCTGTAAGTATGCGCTGTTCGTCTATATTCTGGTCAGCAAGCAGTTCCGTGAGTCTCGCCGTAAGCCTTGTGCGGTAATCCTCTGCAACCAGCGGGGCACGCTCCTTTACAGCCTCCACATAGCCTTCTATTATATCAGCTTTTCTTAGGATGTCTGCTTTAAGCGCCTCTCCCTCTGCCTCTCTCTCTGCTCCTCCTTCAGCTCCTCCCTCTGGTTATTCCTCTGCTCCTCCCTCTGTTCCC
>URCD01000075.1 GCA_900546215.1 uncultured Eubacteriales bacterium
GGAGAGGCAGTTGCCGATATAGCCGTGAAATCCGGCAGTCTTCATGGAACAGTTATAAAGGGAAGCATTATACCAAAGCTTATTGATGAAATACCGGTTATTGCCGCAGCTGCCTGCTATGCCGAGGGAACAACTGTAATAGCCGACGCAGAGGAGCTTAAGGTAAAGGAATCCAACAGAATTAAAACAATGGTAACTGAATTATCAAAAATGGGGGCCGACATCTCAGAGACAGACGACGGAATGATAATAAACGGAGGAAAGCCGCTTCATGGCGCAGTGTTTGAAAGCTATGATGATCACCGTGTTGCAATGAGTGTTGCAGTTGCCGCCCTTGGGGCAGAAGGATTATCTGAAATTAAAAATCCGGGCTGTGCAGATATTTCTTTTCCAGGTTATTACGGCCTTCTTGACTCTTTAAGGGAGGAATAAATATGAGCGGTATAACAATCGTCTGCTATGGAGACAGCATAACCTATGGCTACTGCGCCGAATATGGAAAAGACTACGTTTCCCTCTTTAAAAACAAAGTTAAGGAAGACTTTCCCGAAGCTCCTATAACAATAAAAAACAGAGGAGAAAATGGGGAAACCTCAAGAGATGGTCTGAAAAGGCTTGACGCTCATATCCTGTCATATAAAACTGATATGGTTATTATGCTTTTCGGCTCTAATGACAGCGCTTATAATATATGGCAACATGTCGGACTTGAAGAGTTTTCATATAATTATGATATGATGCTGTCTGTGATGCTAAGAAGCGGCATAAAAACTGTTCTGATAACGCCTCCGCCGGTTATAGAGGATGAGGAATATCCCTTTATAGAAAATGATGTCTTAAATAAATATTGTGAGTTAATCAGGAAAAAGGCCGAGTTTAACGCCCTGCCCCTAATTGATATGAACAAAGCATTTTCTGAAAATGGAAATTTGAAGTCTTTGCTCCAATGGGACGGAGTACATATAAGCACAGAAGGCTATCAGCTCTTTTTTGACACAGTATATAAGACAGTTAAGCCTTTAATAGAAGAGATGTTAAAAGCTATGCAGCCGTAAATAAGAGACAAATACGGCTGCTCCTTTAATTTCTACATTAATCATTAATTTCTAATGCAAAGCTGTCATTAAAATGTTATACTGTCCCTAATCTACTTGCGGAGGCGGTGATGATGGTGGAAAATAAAAACAATATGTCAAATCTAATAGATGATATAGAAAATAGTGAAAATACGCTTATTAAAAAGTCAAAAAAGCAGAAAACAGCCATAATTGTTCTTTCAATTATACTTGCTGTAATAACAGGGATTTTGGCCTTCTTAGTTTATACTAATTACGATTATCTTTTATTCAAGGTTATAATGACACAAGGCTATGTCTATGAGGACAGCCTTCAGGATACAATAGATGAGGAGCTTGAGCAGTCTAACAGCGATATAACAGCATATTTTGATGATGCCGTTATAAATGTATTTATGGACAGGCTTTATGAGACTAGTGGGGACAGATACTCTTATCTCTACCTTCCCGCACAATATACAGCACGCATAACAAGTGAGCAGGAGGAAGGAAATAACTGTGTCTGGTATCCGTTTACAGATGATACTGCATGTCTTGTAATCACCAACTTTACAAATGAGTCTGAAGCATTTGTGAAGGAAAATGCCCAAGAGCTCTCACAGTACGACAATCTTATTTTGGATTTGAGGGGTAACCCCGGAGGCTATGTTTCAGCGGCACGGGCAATCGCAGATTTATTTTTGGAAAAAGGTGATATAATTTCAGTTGAAAAAGCGGAAATCGGCTTTTTATCAAGAACAAACAAAGCATCATCAGACCCTGTGTTTAATTTTGATAAAATAATTGTTCTTCAAAGCAAAAATACGGCTTCATCTGCTGAAATGCTTATAGGAGCTTTAAGAGACAACCTTGACAATGTTGTTCTTCTTGGTGAAACCACCTATGGAAAAGGCATAGGACAGAATACTGTACCCTTAAAAAACGGATTTTATTTTATAGCGACAATGTTTACATGGCAGACACCAAATGGGGATACAATTCACGGAAAAGGTATAGAACCTGATAAAGAGCTTACTGCCGAAACTCTTGGAGAAGAGGTCGGCGTAGACCCTAAATATATTGGATTTTCGTCCGAATAAAAAATACAGGTGCATCGCCTGTATTTTTTATGAAAGCAGACTGTTATACAGTATATAATCCTCATCTTTATATACATCAAATATAACCTGACTGATATTACTGTCGTTATTTAAAAAGCATCGCACTGTGTCGACAGCTATTTCAGCCGCCTTTTCTTGGGGGAAATTAAAAACTCCCGTTGAAATACAGCAAAATGCTATAGATTTTATGCCGCTTTTTACTGCCAGCTCCAGACAGGATTTATAGCAGTCGGACAATAGCTCACAATCACCTTTTTTAAGATTTCCAGATATAGACGGACCAACTGTATGAAGTATATATCTGCATGGGAGATTAAAACCTAATGTAAGCTTGGCTCTTCCAACAGGTTCTTCATATCCCTGCTCCTCCATTATTTTGCTGCAGGCAAGTCTAAGCTGAACACCCGCAAACGAATGAATAATATTATCAATACAGTTATGAAGCGGAATAAAGCATCCTACCAGCCCGCTGTTGGCTGCGTTGACAATTGCGTCTGCCTTTAACTTTGTTATGTCACCCTTCCAAAGATATATACGCTTATCTGAGGAAACTGGGGATAAACTTTTACAGTCGATTACACCTCTTCTTCTAGCTTCCTCAGACAAGTATAAGTCCTGAACAGCTAAAAAATCCTTTGAAACAGGAAAAGGCGGTCTAACATTCATTAAGGACCTAAGGAGCTTTTTTTGCTCTGGTTCATCATCAGGAATTGCAATATTACAATACTGCGGCATCTCATCTATCATTGCTGAAATCAAATATATCAGGCGATCAGAATGAGCCATATTAAGATTCATGCTTCCCCGCTCCTTTCAGTTTCTCTAGGGCCTCCATAATATCCATGTTAAGGCAGATTGATTTATTACTTATTTCTTTAGGAGCCCATGCTTCACCGTTATTAATGCAGACATAATGGGAATTTTTACAGCTGTAAGTCATCCGCCAAAATGGGTACTTAATAATAACCGGTGTGTTCATTCCAACGCCAAGCTCTAAAAATAGTATTTTTTTGTTCATATTTTCATTAATAAAGTCAGAGTACTTCTTCGCGGCTTTATCCCAGTTTTCATCCTCTACAAAGCTATCGTCACAGCGGAGATTTACTTCCATATTTCCACCGCAGACGGGACATTTAGGAACAAGATATTCAGGAATCTTGCAGTCCCTTTGAAGTTTTACCATAGCCCTGACTGCTGTCTCATTTTTGTAAAGCTTTTTATGACATGCCTTTGCACACTGGAACAAACCATAGTCACCCTGTGCAGCAAAAATTCTGCTGTCATCAAAGCCTGATATCCAGAATTGATGATCTACGTTCGTAGTAATAACAAAGTAATTTCTGTTTTTTATTAATTCAAATAATTCTGTATATGCCCTTGTGGCATTGACATCATACCTGTTATAAAAAATATGCCTGCTCCAATAAGCCCATTTTTCTTCCTGAGTACTGAAAGGATAAAATCCCGCAGAATACATATCTTTCATACCGTAGCGTTCAATAAAATCGGAAAATTTATTTTCAAAACGTTCACCTGAATAAGTAAGGCCGGAGGCTGATGAAAGCCCCGCACCTGCACCTATTACAACCGCATCGCATGAGTTTATATATTTCTTAATTTCAGATATTTTAGCCTCGCTGGCCTTTTCATTTAATATTAATTTGCTCTTTTTAAATATTTTCATTTTGGTTATCCCTTTGCAGTCAGAAAACTGCTTATTGAATTTATGTTTAATTATAGTATAATAATATCTATACAGATAAATTTATACTATTAAAGAGGTGTTTTTTATGTCTAAAGAAATTCCTGCTTGTCCAGTAGAAATGACTTTGCAGTTAATTGGTGATAAGTGGAAGGTACTAATTATCCGTGACCTGCTTGACGGTACTAAACGCTTTAATGAACTTATGCGCTCCGTGACTGGAATTACACAGAAAGTACTGACCAGCAATCTGCGTTCTATGGAAAACGACGGCCTTTTGACAAGAAAGGTGTACCCTGAGGTCCCTCCAAAGGTAGAATACACCCTTACAGCCACGGGCTATAGTTTAAAGCCAATATTGGACTCAATGGTCGCATGGGGTACAGAGTATAAAAAGAAAATAAGCTGAATATAGGACACAGCCACTTTAAAATAGTCTGTGTCCCATTTTTTATTATTAGCGTTCTATCATCTTTATCTAATTTCCTGTCCATATATCCAGTGCTGTTCTTTGCAGACGTTATCAGAATTTATATGTTTTGGGAGGATTCCCTGAGAAATCTGCGATTACAGCCTCAGCCTCATCTAAATAAAACACTTCGAAAATAGGATTGTCTGCTGTATTATACTGACTTTTTACGATAGGGATTGCCATACAGCCTTCTTTAACGTCCATGTTATTTTGAAACACAGCTTTTCCGCTCAGTCTTATCCATGCAAACTGCGGACTCGCTACTGATATCTGGACATACGGGTTAGCCTGCATGTCCTTGTATACTTCCTTTTGATTATTTGTACAAAACCATAATTTTCCTTCTTTTTCAAGGCAAAACATAAACGGACGGCATTTAGCCTTGTTGTCTCTGCCTACTGTTGCCAAATACTGAATCGGATTGGATTTTAAAAATTCTACTACTTCTTTCATTTCATATTCCTCCTTAAAAGTGTAAGTTTTTTTTGAATGTAAATTAATAATAAACCAGCAAAGTTAAAATAAAAAGTACGCACTTTAAAGTGGGATAGGTACCAAAAAGATACTAATAGACACTAAAAAAGCAGATATGTCAACATATCTGCTTTAAAGCTTAATTTATTTTATTACATTATAAACGGCACATGCCGTATTTGCTACCTTCATGGCCGCTGCCTTTCCTCCAGGAATTCCGGCAGTTATATAAGCTGCCTTTTCTGCTTCTCCCGCAGCCTCGTCTGCCGGACTGTATTCCATAATCACAGCTACCGCCACAGGAATAACAACATTCAAAATGCAGCAGCCTGAGAGCGCTAAATCCGATACAGCCGGAGCTGCAAGCGGTACAGCCCAAGCAAGCTCCGGGCATTTTCCTAAGCTTACATCAGGTATAACCTTATCCACAAAGTGCTCCATTATGGCATGGTTTTCTCCCTCGGTTACCTCTACTGTAACAAGTGGGTCAAAAGCAAAATACTTCTGAACAAGCTTTGAGGTTCTTCGGGCTGCATTACCTATCTTATGGAATTTAATTGTCATATCCCTGTCAAATGCCTTTTTCCACCATTTAGCTGTGTATTTCTCAACCGCCGCCACACGGTCGTCGTCAAGCTTTTTAACTATTTCCGCAAGACTCTTATTTTCGTTTAAAGCGTTATAAACAGTTAAAGTCCTGTCATAAATCATCTTAGTAACATAAGGAAGTGTCGCATTTACTAAAAGCTTTGTTACAGGCCCGTTTCTAAGCTCAGACGCTTTTTTTGAAACTGCATAAATGCTGAAGGCCGATGACTCAGGATTTACTGTATCGTTCATTCTGTCCTCAACAATGGCCTCTCCTATACTCTTAGGGTCTTCCCCAGCCGCAAGAGCCTTCATAGCCGGAACAGTATAGCATGTCATATGACCAAGCGGGGAATTATGAGGCGCTCCTGACGCACCGCAAATTCTCTCTTTAAAGCATGAGAATATTTCGACAAAGCACATCATGCCTACAACAGAAGGTCCTCCTATATCCTTAAGTATCAGGCCAACCTCTCCTACAACATGCGCTGTATCAAATTCCTCTCCTGTTACGCGCATATGAAGCTTGGGAGGGAGACCTGCGGTTTCAGCAGCCTCTCTTCCGACTAAATATACCGAGCTTGTACGCCCATAGGTTCCAAACTCCTCAGGCACTTCCGCATCTGGGTGAATAATCTCCAAAATAGCTGCTGACCCAAGCACTGCCGCCTGAAAAGCATTCCCGCCAGTACCTATTCCATGCATTGCATCAAGCATTGCCTGAGTTCCAATCTGAGCGCCCTTTTTAGCAAGAGCAGGCCATATATAATCCTCTCCCAATGCACTGTGCCCATATATGGCTCCAGCTACGTTTTTAGGTATATTTTTGCCGTTGATTGGTGAAAGCTCATCATTCATTATTGCATTGTATATGGCTTTAACGGCCGGAAATGCCGATACCTTGCTGTTCATTTTCGACGTAGGGATAGCGCTTACACCACATCTGTCTACGTTAGCCAGCATACGGGCTGTCGCGCCAAGCTTACGGTTTCCAGCGGGTATACCAACCTGAGCCGCCGTACCTGCCAGATAAAACATGCACGCTGTTATAAGAGCTGCATTTGCCCCGTCTGCACCTGCGTCCTTTGCTGCCTTTATAGCCCTAGACATTATGTCTTCAATAGGCAGATGCCTCTCGTTTGCAAACTTAACCTCCAGACTGGCTCCTCTCATAAGCTCCTCGGCTATAACATTAGCTACAGAAAACATAGCCATATTAACCATGCCGTGTCCGCCTGCCAGCGCTTCTATTCTGTCACTGGTAAGGTTTACAACATCATTTAGGGCAGCCGCCTCAACAGAAGCAAGCACCTTATTGAACTGAGCATTTTCCATTTTCTCTCCTCCATTTCCTAAAATACAATTTCATTAGAGCTCTCATTATGAAATAAGTCTGATAAAGCAGTAAAAATCTGTTTAATAGATATTTTTTTATCATACTTAAGAAGTTCTTTTTTAAGCTCGGCACAGCTGTCATATTCCGGTCTTATATTTTTAGTGTCATTTGCAATCTGCTTACCCTTTGCTAAAAAACTGAAGCATGCTTCCTCACATCTTACAGTAACGTTTTTCTCAACTATAGACACTTGGGTATGCCTGTGGCAGGTACTAAACCTATGCCATCCAGAAGACCCGCACTCATTAACAATTACGGCTTCGATATTCTCCGCTGAACTAATGCAGCCGTCTATCATGATAACGTATGATGGTCTGTTCTTTTTAGTTATTGAATTCATAATCTGAACATTTTTTGCACCTGCGCTGTAAAAGCTGTCTATTACATCTCCCAGTACTTCACCGTTTAAATGGTCCACTGTTACAATAAAGAGGATACCGTCTTCTGAGTAGATTTTCATATTATATGTACTTCCCTTCAAATCACTTTGGGTAATTAGTCCTATTGTATAAAAAGCAGTATATTTTATAATAAAATGTTACCAAGTGTACTAAAAAAAGTCAACTTACTATCAAATTTAATAGTATAGTTATAATAAAAAAGCACGCAAGTTTATTAAATAAACCAGCGTGCTTTTTTATTATTCCCATTCAAATACTACTCTGTCTCTGCAGTAGTCTTTGGTCAAATCTTTGTGCCTTACATGTTCCGGATGAATTTGATAGGCTTCAAGTGCTTCTTTACTCTCAAACTCTCCGTAAAGTCCAACATCAGGCATGCCCTTAACGATATTGAAAACAGGTTCCAGTTTAATTACTCCCTCTAAATCAGCAGCTTTTATCTTATTAACAGACTCAGCAATCATTTGTTTAATTTCATCTTGGTTTTCCTCTGTTACTTTATCTGTAAAATAGAACATAACTATATGCTTTATCATATTAAGCCCACCTCTCAGTTAAGCAGCATTCTGTCGTTGGCAAATACCTCGTTCTTTTTCATTGAATACATTTTGAGAAGATCATCAAGGGTCATTTTGTCTCTTTCTTCCCCTGATATATCAAGTATAATTTCTCCTGAATCCATCATCACGGTTCTGTTTCCTGTTTTAAGCGCGGAATTCATGTTGTGGGTAATCATCATTGTTGTAATATTGTTTCTTTTAACAATTTTATTTGTGATTTCCATTACCTTTTCAGCCGTTGCCGGGTCAAGTGCAGCGGTATGCTCGTCAAGCAAAAGAAGCTTCGGTGTTACAAGTGTACACATAAGAAGTGTAACTACCTGCCTTTGTCCTCCTGAAAGCAGTCCCACCTTTGTCTTCATTCTGTCCTCAAGCCCCATCTCAAACTCTGCAAGAGCATTTTGGAAAAACTCACGCTCGCTTTTTCTGACCGCTATTCCAAGAGGGCCGCTTCGGCTTCTCGAATACGCCAAAGCAAGATTTTCCTCTATTGTCATGTTAGGTGCCGTTCCCTTCATTGGGTCCTGAAATACTCTTCCGATAAATCCCGCCCTTTTATGTTCCTTCATAAACGTTATATCTTTTCCGTCTACTTCTATTTTTCCGCTGTCAAGCAGAAAGTTGCCGCAGACGGCATTAAACATCGTAGATTTTCCAGCGCCGTTGGAACCTACTATAGTTACAAACTCTCCCCTCTCAAGATGGAGGCTTAAACTATTAAGCGCCTTATGTTCGTTTGGAGTGCCCGGTGAAAATATTTTTACAGCATTATCTATCTTAAGCATTTTTTCTGGCCTCCTTTTTTATTTTTGAAAGCGCTATGCTCTCTTTTATTGCAGGAATTGAAAGCGCTATGGCAACAATAACAGCAGATACAAGTTTAAGCGCGAAGGCCGGGAAAATATGTGTAGCGGTTGCTAACGCTATTATATATCTGTATATAATAGAGCCGACTACAGCCGATATTATTCCTATAGTCACTCCTCTTCTGCCCATTATAACCTCACCTATAATTACTGAGGCCAAGCCAACAACAAGTATTCCCACAGAAGAATTAATATCAGCAAAGCCCTGATACTGTGCCAGCAAACCGCCTGAAAGCCCAACGCACGCGTTTGAAACCGCAAGAGAGATTATTTTGGTTGCATCAACATTGATCGACGATGATGAGACCATTGCCTCGTTGTCGCCTGTTGCTCTGATACATAGTCCAAGATGTGTTTTGAAAAACATAATTATAATAAAACTTACAGCAGCGGCAAATATTAATGTAACAATACATTTAACCGGCTCTTTGCCTATAGCCGACATTGTGTTTACAGCCTTTGTGAATATCTCATCTTTACCAATCAATGATACGTTTACAGCGTTTTTCATAACGGCAAGGTTTACAGTATAAAGACCGCTCATAGTAATGATACCAGACAGTATCGGATGTATTTTACATTTTGTCTGCAAAAAGCCTGTTATAAATCCCGCTAACGCACCTGCCGCTATTGAAAGAACAATTCCCAATATATAGTGCCCGCTTATGGCGCACATTGCGGAAGATGCAAGCCCAAATGTAAAGCTTCCCTCTGTTGTGAGGTCAGGAACATTAAGTATTCTAAACGATAAATATACGCCAATGGCAAGTATTCCGTACAGCAGTCCAAGCTGCAGCGAACCAAGAAACAGTGTCATAAAAACCTCCTATCAGCCTAAATCAGGCTATCGCCTTAAGCTTTAAAAATCAGGACCTGAGAAGCCCCAAGTCCCGATTAAATTATTTCTTATTAGTTTTCAACAAATGTTATTCCCTCTGTATCATCAATTGTAATTCCAATAGCATCCATTGTTGTTTTGTTGATTACTGTCTCTGTTCCCGGAACCTCAATTACGGGAATCTCAGCCGGTGTTTTGCCATTAAGTATTTCAATTGCCATATCAGCGCTTATAGCACCGATTTCTGTATCGCTTATAGCAATTGTTGCAAATGCTCCATCCTGAACCATAACAGCCGAGCTGCCATATACAGGAATACCAGCATCCTTTGCTGCCGCAGCAACTACAGGCATTGCGCTCTGGATAACAGCGTCATTTGGAATAAATATTGCATCACACTCTGAGCTGAGCTGCTGGGCTGCCTGCTGAACTTCTGAAGAGTTGGTAATAGCTATTTCCGTAAATTCTATTCCCTTTGATGTAAGATAATCCTTAGCCTTGTTAGCTGTATTTACTGAGTTAACCTCGCCAGATGTATAAAGAATTCCAAATTTTGAAACATCCGGCGTTAATTTTTCAGAAAGCTCAAATATTTCCTGAACAGGTATAGGATTTGATGTTCCCGTTGCATTCAGATCTGGCTGTTCCATTGAAGTAACAATACCTGCTGTTAAAGGATTTGATACTGATACGAATACAACCGGAATATCGCTCTTCATATTAACCATTGCCTGTGCTGACGGTGTAGCTATAGCCGCTACAATATCAACTCCGTCTGAAACCATCTGCTGGCATATGGTATTAAGGTTTGAAGCATCCCCCTGGGCATTTTTATAGATAAATTCTGTATTGGTATCATCATAGCCCTTAGCGTTCATTTCAGCTATAAAGCCTTCTCTCATGTCCGTAAAAGCTCCGTTGTCAGCCATTTGTACAATACCTACTGTAGTTTTTTCAGTTTTTTCTGTGCCTTCAGGCTCAGACGTACTTGACGATCCGCATGCGGAAACACCCATAATCATTACTGCAGATAATGCCATTGCCAAAACTTTTCTTAAACTTTTCTTCATTTTACATTTCTCCTTTTCTCTTCGATATATTTTAATAAGCTTGTTGTCGGTAATCGAGGACCGGAATAACAAAAAAAAGCCCCGACAAGCAAAATGCTTATCGAGGACGAATATACTCGCGGTGCCACCTCGTTTCACAGACTATATCGTCTGCCTCAATCAGATACCAACATATCCTAACCTTTAACGCAGGTATACGTCCTCAGCTACTTGAAATTCTTTCGCCTCGGCATCTCCCAAATCCATTCCCCGATAACTCCGGCACCGCACTCCCACCAACGGCGGCTCTCTGAAACCCTTGTTCTTCAGGTACTCTTTTTGTTCACTGAATTTAATCGAATATTACCACAGTTAATTTTTACTGTCAATAGTTTTTTATGTTCTTTTTTTTATACACACATATATAAAAATAAAATTAATTTTGACATTTGCGCCGATTGTCATTATAATCAATTTGAGCTATACTTTTTAAAACGAGTATAGCTTTAAAATATAAAAAAGGAGCATTTATTATGCCGTCAGCCAAACGTCCCATAATGACGATGAAGCACCAAATCTATCAGATAATTAAAAAAGAAAT
The DNA here is from genome assembly GCA_900546215.1 of uncultured Eubacteriales bacterium. GTDB lineage: Bacteria > Bacillota > Clostridia > Lachnospirales > Anaerotignaceae > Metalachnospira. The sequence continues at coordinate 11,124 of URCD01000075.1, forward strand.
ATGTGATGGAAATTATCCTCCAGGACAGTGGCTGCAGGAAAAGGAACTGGCAGAACAGCTAAATGTCAGCAGGAGTCCTGTCAGGGAAGCTCTAAAGCAGCTTGTAGACGAAGGATTGGCAATAGAGTATCCTAATAAGGGTGTGTTTGTAAAAGAGTTCACAGTCAAGGATATTGAGGAAATTTACGACCTTCGTACATTACTTGAGAGCTATGCCATTAAAAACTCTGTAAAGACACTGACAAGCATTAACATACAGGAGCTTATGGATATACTCCAGAAGCTTGTAAAATGCTATGAAGACAATGACCTTGCCCATTATATAGAAATAGACTCACACCTTCACCAGTATATTATAACTCTTGGCGGAAACAGTCTTGTAGTAGATATTTACAGAAGGGTTTATTCACAGTCACAGCAATTCAGGATATATTCACTTACAACCCAAAGAAGATTTGACGACTCCGTAACCGAGCACCGTGGCATAGTTGAAAATCTTATCGCAGGGAACTGGAAAGAAGCAGACCGAATAAACCGTATCCACCTTTCTTTGGCCAGAGAAGAAATAATTGAGCATTTTGAAGCAAAAAAAGAAGAAGATAAGGAAAGTGAAGAGGAATAAAAAAAGACCGATAAAAATCGGTCTTTTTGTTTTAATAAATAGACTATCAC
>URCD01000076.1 GCA_900546215.1 uncultured Eubacteriales bacterium
TTGATAAGGAGGCCGCCGATGTGGTGAGGGAGATATTCAGGATGTTTTGCGAGGGGGTTGGAAAAACGGCAATAGCTGAAACACTCAACAGCAGGGGCATACCAAACCCGACGGAATATAAAAGGCTTAACGGCCTAAACTACAGGCAGTGTAAAAACAGCGGGCGCTGGACCTATTCAGCAGTGACCAATATGCTTAAAAACGAAATGTACATAGGAAATATGGTTCAGGGAAGGTGCGCCAGCGCTTCATATAAGACAAAGGCCAACAGGGCACAGCCGAAGGAAAGCTGGTATATAGTCCAAAATACCCACGAACCTATAATAGATATGGAGCTGTGGAACAGAGCCCAGGCCATGCTTGAGAAAAGCAGCAGGCCCTATGCCGGAGGCGAGATAGGTCCTTTCGCCGGAAAGGCGTATTGTATGTACTGCGGCAGCCATATGCGTTCGGCCAAAAGTCACGGAAGGCATTATTTAAAGTGCCCGTTAAAGTCATCAGGCGGCTGCGTTGGGGCGTTCGTATCCTGCGAGGCCCTGCTTTGCACCGTTAAGAATGAAATTTCGGGGCTTACGGATATGGATGAGGTGAAGGGTTATCTCATTGATAATGAGAAAAAGCGGTATGAAAGGAAGCTTAAAGCAGCAGAAAATACCATTGAGGCATGTGAAAGGGCGTTGAAGGCAGCCTATATGGATATGGCCAGAGGAAAAATCACGGCAGAGGACTTAGGCCTGCTGACAGCCTCAATTCTGGCGGATAAAAAAAGGGCTGAAGAGACTGTCAGGGGTACAGCTATCAAGGCTGACCAAATGGAATTTACTCCGGACAGACTTTTTGTGGACATATTTATTGATAAAATTGAGGCAGGGAGAAAAAACAGCGAAGGGGAGGTGCCTGTTCGTATATACTGGAATTTTTGACCATACAGCACCGCAGCAGAGCAGAAGGCGCGTTCTACCTACGAATATCTTATTGACCTTTCTGACGACCCCGATGTTCTTGACCCCCTCCGCTTCCTCCGCGAGCGTGAGATTGTGCATTTCCAGAGATTTGGCGAATGCCTCAACAAGGTTACTGACTATATGAATCAGAATAAAGTGTTTGTGATGAAAAAGCCGAACAATATGAGATGAAGATAAAAAGCAGAGGCCGTTTTGTATAAAGCAGAGCGGCCTTTGCTTTATTTATGCTGGGCTAAAAAACTTAAGCCTGTTATTAATCAGCCTTTTGCACAAGGCTCTTTTTCCACTTTTCACGCCTGCAGTAGTACCAGCCGACCGGCACAGACGAGGAGGGAGCTATCATACAGGCCAGATAAACCCCTGTTATCCCAAGGAGGCCTTCAAGCCAGAATGCCAGTACAAGCCGCACGACAATGCAGTTTAAAAATGAGTTGGCCATAACAAACACCGTGTCTCCGCAAGCGGTGGCAAGTACATTGTAGGACAGGAAGCCGGCGTAAAATATCTGTGCGATTATTTCTATTCTGATATTTTTAACCGCGTATCCCCCGATAATAGGGTCTTTGTTGAACAAAGAGACGATAAACGGAGCGGCAAGCTCCACAATAACTATTATAACAACAGCAAGTCCAACCGTTATTTTAAGACAGGCATCAAGCACCTCCCTTGCCCGGACGTATTTTCCGGCGCCAAGGTTTTGGGCAGCCATTGTAGCGGCCGCGCTTGTCATCGCGGTTATAAAAAGCTGGCAGAAATCCTTTATTTTATTGGAAATACCGTTGCCGGCCGAAATATCGACGCCGTACCTGTTTATAAGAAATGCCACGGCAAGCCATGAGATACTGGCTATTGTCCATTGAAGGGCTATAGGAAAGCCTAGCCGGAGTATTTTTATGAGCTTGTCCGCTTTTATTTTCAGATGGCTTTTAAGGAAGCTGTATTCGCCTCCCCTTTTGGCTGTATAAACCAGTGCTAAAATAAAGGACGAGCATTGGGCCACGACGGTTCCAAGTGCCGCGCCCGCGACGCCCATATCATAAACGGCGACAAACAGGTAATCGAGTACTATATTAATAATAGTTGATATTATTATAATCTGCATAGGCTTTTTGGAATTTCCATAGGCGCGCAGTATGGCGCTCAGTGCGTTATAGCCGAATATAAAAACCATCGCACAGGAGCAGTATTGTACATAAACCACAGCCTCGTCCAGGGCCGGGGCATTTAGGAATATTAGCAGGGGCCTGGCGGCATAATAAAATAAAAGGCCGAATATAACGCTCAAAATCAGGCTTGCCGCAAACAGGGTTCCCACTGCCTGCCTCTGGTTTTCTTCCTGACGGGAGCCATAGTACTGGCTGATAAGCACATTGCCTCCTACGGTTATGCCTATAGCCATTTGGGTAATCAAATTCATAATAAGGCTGCCGTTTGATATGGCGGAAATTCCGCTTCCGCCTATGTAGCGTCCCGCAATCATTATATCAACTATGCTGTAAACAGCCTGAAAAAGACTGGTGACTATCATGGGAGCGGCGTATTTCACAAGCATTTTAAAAACGCTGCCGTGGGTTAAATCTTCGCCTGACATATTTCGGCCTCCTTTTAAATTATCTATATGAAAATTAGACTGCCAAACAAGGGGATTTGTCAAGAAAAATTTATATATTCCTATTGACATACTAGGTATTGAGTGATATATTCATATAAACATATCGGAATAGTAGGAATAACGAGGAGGATTTGCTATGATTTATAGGTCAGCTTTGGAACTGGTGGGAAGGACGCCTCTTTTGGAAATGGTCAATTTTGAAAATAAATGTGGACTTGAGGCTAAAATTTTTGCTAAGCTGGAGTACTTCAACCCCGCCGGCAGCGTAAAGGACAGGATAGCCAAGGGGATGCTTGAGGATGCGGAAGATAAGGGGCTTTTAAAGGAAGGCTCGGTAATAATTGAGCCGACCTCCGGAAATACGGGAATAGGGCTTGCTTCGGCCGCTGCGGCCAAGGGCTACAGGGTAATAATAGTTATGCCGGAGACCATGAGTGTTGAAAGGCGTTCGATAATGAAGGCGTACGGAGCTGAAATTGTCCTTACGGAAGGCATGAAGGGAATGAAGGGTGCCATTGCCAAGGCGGAGGAGCTGGCGGCGGAAATACAAAACAGCTTTATTCCGGGACAGTTTGAAAACCCTGCCAACCCGGAGGTACACAGACGTACCACAGGGCCTGAAATATGGGAGGATACTGAGGGCAGGGTAGATATCTTCGTTTCAGGAATAGGCACCGGAGGAACAATTACAGGGGTGGGCTCTTATTTGAAGGGGAAAAATCCCGACGTTAAAATAGTAGCTGTTGAACCATATGATTCTCCGGTGCTTTCAGGAGGAAAGCCGGGAAGTCATAAGATACAGGGAATCGGGGCCGGTTTCGTTCCGGAGGTGCTTGATACAAAGATTTATGACGAGGTAATTGCGGTGAAAAATGACGAGGCGTATTCTAGTGCCAGGGAAGTAAGCAGGTCAGAGGGTATACTTGTCGGAATTTCATCAGGGGCTGCGCTGCACGCCGCTGTACTGCTTGCCAAACGGCCGGAGAACAAGGGAAAAAATATAGTTGTATTAATGCCTGATACGGGGGACAGATACCTATCAACGGGGCTGTTTGACTAAATTTATGTGCGGTTTTCAGAAATTTCTGGAAATCGCATTTTTTCTATTGACAAAATGTCTATAGTGTATATACTTAATATATACCCTATGACCGATGAGGCCATATACATATGCTTCTTAATCAAAGTATAAACGGCTTTGATTAAGCCATTGAGGTGATGGAATGAATATAGTAATAAGCAATAAGGACGAGAGGCCGATATATGAGCAGATAACGTCACAGATGAAAAAAATGATACTGTCCGGACAGCTTGGGGAAGGCGAAATGCTGCCGTCAATGCGCGTTTTGGCAAAGGATTTACGTATTTCCGTAATTACTACCAAACGCGCCTATGAGGAGCTGGAAAAGGACGGTCTGATAGTAACCGTAACGGGAAAGGGCTCCTTTGTGGCGGAACAGAATTCTGAGCTTATAAAGGAGGAAAAGCTGAAGGATATTGAGCAGAAGCTCGGCGTCCTTTGGGAAGAGGCTAAGCTGTGCGGCATAAGCTGCCAGGAGCTTATAAAAATGCTGGAATTAATTTGCGGGGAGGAATGTGTATGAACGCTCTTGAAATAGAAAGCTTAACTAAAAAATATAAGAATTTTGCGCTGGACGGCGTGTCCTTCATTATTCCTGAGGGAACGATAATGGGACTGATTGGAGAAAACGGGGCCGGAAAAAGTACGATTATCAATCTGATTACTGGCGCGGCTGTAAAGGACAGCGGTAAAATTGACATATACGGGAAACCGTCTGATAAGCTGACAAAGGATGAAAAGGCTGAAATCGGAACTGTTATTTCCGGCTGCGGCTTTCCTGAGGAGCTTAACGCGGTTGATGTAAATAGTATTATGAAAAGCGTGTACAGGCAGTGGGACAGCAAAAAATTCTTTGATTATATAGAACGTTTTTCACTTTATAAAAAAAGCAGGATTAAAACCTATTCAACCGGTATGAAGGTAAAGCTTGAAATAGCCATAGCCCTCTCGCATAACGCAAAGCTTCTTATACTTGACGAGGTCACTAATGGGCTTGATCCGTCGGCAAGAATGGAAATACTGGATATGCTTCTGGATTTTATCCAGGATGAAAAAAGGGCTGTCCTTATTTCATCCCATATAATAGGCGACCTTGAGAAAATATGCGATTATATTACGTTTATCCATAAGGGGAAAATCGTATTTTCCGAAAACAAGGACGATATTTTGGATAAGTACGCCGTAATAAATGTAGACGGGCAGAAGATGAAGGAGCTGGACGAGAAAGCGGTTATTTCTGTCAGCCGTACAAGCTACTCCGAAAAGGCGCTTGTTTACAGGGACGCGATACCGTCAGGCTTTGAAACAGAGAAAACATCAATAGAGGACATAATGCTTTACTATATAAAAAGGAGTGATAAATAATGCTCGGACTTATGAAAAAAGACTTTTTGCTTGTAAGAAAGCAGCTTTTGATTGTAGTAGGAATTATGGTGTTTTATATTTTAATATTGGGTTCGGGCAAAAGCTTTGATTATCAGATAGGGCTTTTCGGAGGGTATACTGTCGCGTTTATGGCCATAATTCCCGTAACAATGCTCGGTTACGATGAAAAAAATAAATGGGGCAAATACTCTTCGGCTATGCCAATTAACAGAAAGGAGAATGTTATAAGCAAATTTCTGATCATGCTTTTGTTCCTGCTTGCCGACCTGCTGGCGTTTTTTATAGGCGGCTTTATTAGGGGCGGGGATATAATAGTATCGGGAATAAGCGTTTTTTCTCTTGCCATCAGCGTAAGCTCGTTTATACTTGCGATTTCCTACAAATTTGGAACTGATAAGGGACGTATAATATTTGCCGGAATTATATTTGTAACAATGGCTGCTCTGGCGTTTATTTTTTCAGATGAGATGTCGTCGCTGCCCAGCGTAAGCAAATCAATTGAACTGGTTTCGGTGGACACAATGGCGTACATTTTCCTGGCAATCGGACTGCTGATTTATCTGGTATGCATGATGGTTTCAATTCATGTCTACTCCAAAAAGGACTTATAATAAAAGCCCGGACTGTGCTTAGGTTTTTCATAAGCTCGGTCCAGGGCTTATTTTTTATTGCTTCACTTGAATCCGGCATGAATTTTTGATATTTTATATATAAGCAGAATTGATAAATTAAGATTTACATATAATGTTCGTTTATGAATGGAGGCTAGTTATGGAAACCGGAGTATCCCTTGATTCCTATAAAATTTTCTGTACCGTGGTAAGAACCGGAAATATGTCCGCGGCGGCCAAGGAGCTTTTTATATCCCAGCCGGCGGTCAGTATGGCCATGAAGCAGCTTGAGGACAGGTTGGGCAGCCCTCTGCTTGTAAGGACAACTAAGGGTGTAAGGCTGACGCCGGAGGGTCAGGTGCTTTATACCTATTTGGATATGGCTCTCAATATGGTAAAGACAGCGGAACATAAATATTATGAAATGGCTAATCTGGAAAAGGGCGAGGTAAGAATAGGCGCAAGCGACGTCGTAATCAGCGGTTATCTTATGCCCTATATCGAAAAATACAGCAACGCATATTCAGATATCCGTATAAAGGTAGTAAATAAGACAACCTATGAGTCGCTGGAGCTGCTCAAAAGGGGCGTAATTGACATGTGCTTTGTAAATCTTCCGATTGAGCACGGAGAGGATATGGAAATAACCAAATGCGTTGAAATTCACGACTGCCTTATCGGAGGTACAAGATATAAGGACCTTGCTAAAAAGGGGCTGGAGCTTTCAAAGCTTTCGGATTATCCGCTGCTGCTTTTGGAGGATATGAGCAACACAAGAAAACAGCTTGATAAATTCGCGGCTGAGAACGGAATGTTTTTTAAGCCGATAATTGAGCTGGCCAGCTATGACATACTTATTCAGTTCGCTAAAATAAATCTGGGGCTGACATTTATAATAAGGGAATTTGACAACAGCGCTATTGACTCAAAAACGATTTTTGAAATACCGCTCAGGCCTCAGCTCCCAACCCGTTATGTCGGGCTTGTCAAGCTTAAAAATGCGGCACTTTCATTTGCCGCCAACAGATTTTTGGAAATGCTTGGACTTGAGGAGGCGGGGAAATGAGAATACTCCACACGTCGGACTGGCATTTGGGAAAAATGCTCGAAAACAGGACAAGATATGCCGAGCAGCAGCATTTTATAGATGAGATTGCGGAAATAACGGAAAAAGAGAATATAGATATAGTAATTCTGTCAGGTGATGTTTTTGATACATCAAATCCGCCGGCAATGGCCGAGACAATGTTCTTTGACTCAATTGTCCGCCTTGCGGGAGATAAGGAAAGGCCTGTAATAGTAAGCGCGGGCAACCATGACAGTCCGGACAGGCTTATGGCCGGGGCCGGGGTTTTGCGCCCATACGGCGTATTTATACTGGGCAGGCCAAGGGATACAATACCTGATATGGACTTTGGCGGCTACAGAATTTTTTCAGATGAAAACGGGGCCGCCGTTGTGGATAAAAACGGCGAGAGGGCTGTAATAGCGGCTCTGCCCTATGTAAGCGACAAACGTATTGACGAGATAATAGGTGAGGCGGGAGACGACTGGGAAAACGCGGCCAGCTACTCACAGAAAATTGAGACGCTGCTTGATATGCTCTCAGCAGGCTTTAAGGAGGATACTGTAAACATTGTTTCGGCGCATCTTTACACTGCGGGAGGGGAGGAAAGCGGAAGCGAAAGAAGCATACAGCTTGGCGGAAGCTATTCCGTAGACGCCGGGGCGTTCCCTGAAAATGCGCAGTATATCGCCCTTGGACATCTCCACAGGCCGCAGACAGTGCCGGGGCTTCACAGGCGCGCGTATTACTGCGGCTCTCCGCTGGCGTACAGCAGGGACGAGGCCGTTTATTCCAAGGCTGTAAATGTTGTTGATATAAAGGCCGGAGGTTCGGCGAAGGTTGAAAAAATTCCGCTAAGCTGCATTAAGCCCATTGAGGTTTACAAATGCGGCTCCATTGAGGAGGCTTTAAAGCGCTGCGAGGAGGAAAGCGGAAGGGACAGCTATGTGTATTTGGATATAAAATCCGACAGAACGCTGTCTATGGAGGAAATACGCCTGCTAAAATCGCTTAAAGATGACATAATGGACATACGCCTTATACTTGACGGCGCTGAAAGCGCGGCGCTTGAGGAAAGGGAGGCACTCTCGCTTAAGGACGGCTTTGTGGATTTTTATAAGAAAAACAGACAGGCAGAGCCGGACAGCGAGCTTGTCGAGCTGTTTCTGTCCGTAATGGGAGAGGGGGATGTACAGTGAGACCTGTCAGACTGAAAATTAAAGGCATAAACAGCTTTAACGAGGAGCAGACAATAGACTTTGAAAAGCTTACGAAGGACGGTCTTTTTGGCATTGTAGGCGATACGGGAAGCGGCAAAAGCTCAATTCTTGACGCAATGACAATTGCGCTGTACGGAGACCTATCAAAGGATACAAATGAATTTATAAACAAGGAGGCGGACACGGCATCCGTTGTTTTTGATTTTGCGGCTGACGAAAACGGCAGAGAGGAATTTTACAGGGCGGAGCGTACCTTTAAGAGAACGGGAACCAAGGAGTGTGCCGCCGGAATAGCAAGGCTTTCCAAGGGGCTTGAGGGGACTTCGGTGCTTGCTGATAAGACAAGGGAGATGAACAGGGCAGTAGAGACGATAATCGGCCTGTCCTTTGGGGATTTTACAAGGACGGTTGTACTTCCGCAGGGGAAATTCAGTGAGTTTTTAAACCTCAGAGGGGCCGAAAGGCGGGCAATGCTTGAGAGGATATTTAATTTGGAGAGATACGGCTCATCGCTTGCGGCTAGGCTTAAGGGCGAAAGAGCCGAAACAGGAGGCAGGCTCAATGCGCTTAGCTCTAAAATTGAGGTTTACGGCGACATAAGCAGAGAATTGTGCGGGATAAAGGAAACTGAGCTTGAAACTGTGAAAAAGGAGCTGAAAACGGCGTCAAAAAGGCTTGACAGCGTAAGGGCGCAGACTGCGGAAGCGGAGCAAATCAATACTCTTCAGGAAAAAATCACAAAATGTCTTAATGAAAAAAGCCTTATTGATGAGCAGAGGGAGAAAATAAAGACCTTTGCTGAGCAAATAGGCATTGGAGAACTGACACAGGAGAGCCTTCAGGAGGCTGTAAACGCCTTTAAACAGGCGGTCAAGCTGACAGAGGAATTAAAAATTGACCATACGGCTCAAAAGGAGCTGCTTGCCAGGCTAAATCGTATTGAGGCCTCTATTGTCAAGCTGAGCGGTGAAAAGGAAGCTGTAATAAAGGAAACCGCCCTGGCAAGGAAGGCAGTTGAGTCCGCCCAAGGGCACAGGGAGGAGCTGTCACGTGAAAGAAGCCGTGATTTAGATGAAATAATAAAGGGCGGCGACAGGCTTAAGGAAGCAAGGGAGGCTGTTTATAACGCAAAGGAAAGCTTTGTGAAGCAGAAAACACTGCTTGGAGAAATCAACGTGCTGATTTCAGAAATAAAGGCGGAAAACGACAGGCTTGCGGTACTTAATAAAAGCCTTGAGAGTCTGGAAAAGGAGAAGCGGGAAAACAACAGCGCCATTGAAAGCGCTGAAAACGGAATAAGCCTTATGAAGGATAAAAACATGGCATCAATCCTGGCAAGGGGACTGGAGGATGGAAGGCCCTGCCCCGTCTGCGGATCAACCGAGCACCCAAATATCGCCAAAAGCGTGGAAAACGCGGTAATAGAGGCATGTGAAAGGGAACTGAAAAGCCTTAAGGCAAAAGGCGCGGATATTGACAAACAGATAAATAAGGTAAAGGCAGGTATCGGAGCTTCCCAAAGCCTTGCCGAAGGGAAAACCGCGGAGAAGGCCGGAAAGGAAGCGGAGGCCGGCACAAAGACTCTGTCTCAGCTTAAGGATATTTTTGACAGAGCCAAGGCTGAGTATAAAGAAGAGGAAAAAAAGGCGGAGGAACGCAAAAAGGCGCAGGAGAAGGAAAAGGCCTATCTGGACGCGGAGAAAAAGGAAAAAGAGGCAAGGCAGAGGCTGGAAGGACTTTTGGAAAAAGACAGGAATGCCGAAAAGGCCATAGCCGAAGGACAGACGCAGACCAAAATAACCGAGGCCGAGCTGGCAAGGCTGAACGACGCCATTCAGGCTAAACAGAAAGAAATAATTCAGATTGTCGGTGAACGTGAGCCCTCCGCGCTTTTGAAGGAGGCTGAAAAGGCGGCTGAGGTTCTTGGGGATTATTCAAGGCGAAAAAATCTTGCTGAGGATAACTTAAAAGCGCTTAAGGAGGAGCTTGGGGACAGGAAAACAGACAGCAGAGCGCTTGAGAGCCTGCGCTTTGAGCTGAAAGCAGCAGAGGCTGAAAAGGAAGGGAAATCCAACGAGGCCGCCGTAAGGGAAAAGGAGCTGACTGGCATGAAAGAAAGCCTGAGTATTGTAGAGGCTCTTAAAAAAGAAAGTGCGTCCTGCCAGAAAAAATTTGATATGCTTAACGAGCTGGCAAGACTTACGGAGGGCAACAAATTTGTGGAATATATGGCAGAAAACCAGCTTAAATATATTGCCGCCGACGCTTCGGTAAGGCTTAAAAAAATAAGCGGCGGAAGATACGCTCTGGAGCTGTTGGACGGCGAGTTTATAATAAGGGACGACTCCTGCGGCGGAATAAAGCGCAGGCCGGCAACTCTTTCGGGCGGAGAAACCTTCCTTACCTCATTTGCGCTGGCACTGTCCCTTTCGGATAGGATACAGATGAAAAACAGATCGTCACTTAAATTTTTCTTTTTAGACGAGGGCTTTGGAACGCTTGACAAAAATACCCTGGACATAGTTATGAAGTCCCTTGAAACGCTGTGCCAGTCGGGTATGAGCGTCGGCCTAATAACCCATGTGGAGGAAGTGAAGGAAAGGCTACCAGTTAAGCTTGTTGTAGAACGTGCTGTGCCCGGAGAGCATGGAAGCATGGTAAAGATTAGAAGCTGAGAGTTTTATGGAGATTGTATGGTCTAAACTGTACAAAAATCGGTCATGTGTTAGGTAAGAATGTTATAGCATTATAACGAATATGAGGTTTGTCTATTGTTCCGATTGCAAACAAATGTAGCGTAAAGTAAAATATAGCCTGGGTGTAAAATAATATTTTTATGTACAGGAGGAAGAATAATGGGTTCATTAGACGGATTAAAGGTGCTTGACTTTTCAACTTTGCTTCCGGGTCCCTACGCTACGCTTATGCTTGCGGATATGGGCGCTGAGGTGCTTAAAATAAGCTCGGCAAGCAAACCGGATATTGTGCTTGACTATCCGCCGTTTATTGGGGAAACGGGAATTTCAGCGTGCCAGGCTTGGCTTGGGAGAAATAAGAAAACAATGTTCCTTAACCTTAAAACAGAGGAAGGAAAAGCTGTTGTTAAGGAGCTTGTAAAGGAATACGATATAGTGCTTGAGCAGTTCCGCCCCGGCGTTATGGATAAGCTCGGCCTTGGATATGAGGATTTAAAGAAGGTAAACCCGGGAGTTATCTACTGCTCGCTTACGGGCTACGGACAGACAGGCCCCCTCAGACTTGCGGCGGGACATGATATAAACTATATGTCAAGAAGCGGTATAATTTCACATGCGGGACGTAAGGAAAGCGGCCCCTCGCTTATGAACTTCCAGATCGCGGATATAGCCGTAGGCTCTCTTAACTCGGTTATCGGTATACTTGCGGCTGTAAACTACAGAAGAAATACAGGAAAGGGCCAGTTTGTGGACGTTGCAATGATGGACGGCTGCGTTCCCTTCAACAGCCTTGACGGCGCCAGCTTCCTTGTATCGGGCGAAGAGCCTAAGCGTGAGGGCGAAAGGCTTAACGGAGGCTGTATGTACGACTTTTACGAGACAAAGGACGGCCTTTATATGAGTGTAGGCTCTCTTGAGCCGCAGTTCTGGAAATCCTTCTGCATGGCTATCGGACGTGAGGATTTAATCGACGGAACAGTATGGCCTAAAAATGTAGAT
>URCD01000077.1 GCA_900546215.1 uncultured Eubacteriales bacterium
CCGGAAAATTCTCCGAGGGTATTTCTTATCGCCGTTGTATCGGCCTTTGTCAAGTCCAACGTGCCCTTATCGGCCAATGTGCTTAATATATCTCCACTTGCCATATAATCATCCCTCTCTCACAAAAATAGCAGGTAAATCACTTGGTGGATTTATCTGCTTCGTCATGGCCTGTATCGCCCTGTATACTGTTCCGTTGTATCTTTCCTTCATACCAATGCTTACTCCCATTCCGTACACATAGGGGAATATGCCCTCAGCGTCAGGCGCTGGATATGGATTGTAATTGTTGGTCGCAATATCCGGCGTATAGTGTTCAAATCTTTGTATAGCATTTATACACTGATAGGACATACCTTTATACTTGCTTATATGCCCGGTTTCCTCTGTGCCGTTATCCGCTGTCCATTCCGGAAAGCTGTCTGTAAATATCCCTATTGTCGGCGGCGGATTAGTCTTTCCCTGCGCTGTTTCCGCTCCGGCCTGTATAGCCGAGCTTACATAATTAATAAGCTTATCAGCGTCCTCTATTATCTTACTCATGCATTGCCACCTCCCGGAAGAATGGACTGCGTCTTATTATAATAGGTCTGTAAATCACTTTCTGAACTGCCTCCACTAATTATGTACTGCCATTCCTCTGCTGTTATCTTGCCCTCTGTCTGCATAGCGTCCAGCTTTTCATTTGTTACCTTACCCTTTTCATACAGCCTTTTAAGGCTTTCCACAAGCGTACTCATAAAATCCCTCCTTCAAGAAGTTCCTCTGTATATTGGTCTACCGCCTGATTTTGTGCTTCTGTGTAGGAGGTTTTAACCTGCAGCTCTATGCGGTCTAATTGGGTCGGTTCCGGCTCCGGCTTGGGTACTTCCTCCCAAACACCGTTATTGTATTTCTTACCTAACAGGCTTGTATCGTATGTTTCAAGACGCAGCATGTTGTCTGCGGTTACTTTGCCGGATAGGTCTGATACGGCAATACAAATGTTGTTTTCGTCTATTTGTGCGTAGTAATATTTCATCCTTACACCCCCCCTTAGCAGTATTCGATTACTTGGTAACTAAATAAGCCAGATGAACCAAAGTTACTTTTGACTACAAACGATGTATCGTTCAAAGCAATTAGTACAGCATTAGGGAAATATGATGATGTTCCGCTTGCATTATTTATGCCGTTTAAAGTAATCTCTGCTTTAGAGCTGTCTATTTTTGCTATCTCTACTGTAGTTTCCTTAAGATTGCTACTGGAATTAAAAGTCCCCCTCTGTATGCTCTTAATCACAATTGAACTTTGGAAATTAAAATGTGAGTTATCCTTATCCGACTGGCCGTCATGTATTACTGTCCCCGGCGTTACATAAGAGAGTGTATCGTACAGTATTCCAAAGCCAGCCGAGGTGTCAAGGTACTTGTATGTCTCGTAATCGCCGTAATAGTCAACTACAGTATTGGCAGTCGTATCAAATGCCGCCAGAGCGTCTATTGATGCTTTATCATACTTATTATGAATGAAGTACGCCATTACTCACTCACCCCCGTATATACTTTTATTTCTCCTGCTGTACTGATGAAGGTGCCGCCTTTGCCGCCCTACCCGCCACCTGCATGCCATGTGACTTTTGTATTAAATGAACCTGAACCGTCTTCATCAGAACCTTTTTCCCCGTCATTTGAAACAAGCTTTTTGCCGTTGGTGTCTATACTTCCGTTAATTTCGATTGTCTCACAAATAATTGTTACTGCACCGCCGCCGCTTGGCGGGATTGCGCCACGTCCGCCACTCCCTGCATAGTAATAGTAATAATGATTATCGCCATTAGTCCCTCTATTTTCTGCGAGTGCGTCCTGCCCGTTTTGTGCCGTCATTCCATCCGTTGCCGACGCTAATATTTGCCCATTTATGGTTACTTTACCTTTTGCAATTATAACCACCGCACCGGGCGCAACGGTTTCCTTAAAATTTTGCGTATAGCTTGAAGCGTCAGAAGGGGTTTCAATCATATTCAGATAACCGTAATGATTTCCTGAACCACTTACTTCTCTTCTAATTACAGAAACAAACCTATCTTTGTGCGTTTTATATGTTGGCACACCGCCGCCGTTTATATTCTCAGCTATGCTTTCAGCCGCAGTTAATGCGGGAAGTCCCTCATAGCTTGAATTAGTATACTTTGTAGTGTCCTTCAGCCCGCCTGATACGCTTACATCTCCACCAGCTCCACTTGTTGTTCCAGTAGGGCTATAGCCTCCCTTTGCCAGTAAAAACTCCTGACTGCCGACATTTATCGTCGGTGCAAGCTGCAAATCTTCTGTGAACGTCTTTCGTTTTCCTCTCACATCAATAACACCGTTTATTGTCACATCCCCTTGTGACAGGATATAAAGCCCGTCACACTTATCAGGCGGAGTAAGTGTTACTCCTTCGGGTATCGTCATTGACTTTGTATGAAGGACATACCGATTAAATCCGTCCTGTGACGGCCAAACTAAATCCGAGCCGACTATCAAATCCCCATAAGTGCCCTTACCGTAAGGCGTAACCATGCCGTCAAGCCTATTATTAAGGCCGTCTATGCCGTTGTTTACTCCCCCTAAAGCTAAAAGGGCGGCGTTAGCCTTAGATGTCAAGGTTCCGCTGTTATAGGTTCCCCCAGTATCTCCTGTTTCGCCTATTCTGTCTCGTACTGCTTCCAATGTGTCTTGGCTTGCTATTCTTGCTAATTCGTCTCCTGTCATGCTTACGCCTCCTTTACGCACAAAATTCCGTCTGTACCCACCTCGAAATAACCCTTTTTATCACTTCCGGCTATAGGTATCAGCTTTGCTTCTTCTATCCCGGCCTTTACCGCCTTTGGTGTTGCTGCAAGGCTTTCGCTGTCGCTGTCTATGCCGCTGTACAGCTTTGTGTGGCCGTACTCTGTTGTGCTGGCCGCCCCATATTCCGTAGTTGACGAGGCGTGGTTCTTGTCGGCCTTGCCGTTCTCCAGATTTGTTACTCTCTGCAACAGCTCATCAGGAACCCCTACCCCGGCTATGGCCTCGTCTATTTTATCCATGTTTTCATTTATTACCGTTATATCTGCAAACTCCTCATATCCCGGCTTTATGAGGCTATAGTTTTTCGTCTGTTCAGCCATTTATAAAACCTCCTCCTTTACGTCCTTCCATGTCCTGTTTTTCAGGTCTCCCCATGTCAAGACTTTTACCTGTCCCCATGTATTGTATCTCAGCCTTACATCCAGTATCAGGTTAGCCGGTATCATTCGCTTTACTGACTGCTCTGCCTCGTCAAAAAGCTTCTTTACAGTAAGCTCCAAAAGGATTACAAGCCTGTATTCCTCGTTATACAGCGTCATGGCGTAGGCACCCTTGCCGCACATGGTATCCAGTACCCTTTCAAGCGCCCTCCATGTATAGGGCAAATCCTCATTTATTCTTGCCTTTATCCTGAAACGCCTGACCTGCAGGGTATCGGTATCCCTTGGCCTTATATCCAGTATCTTTTCCCAGCGTTTACAGCCGTTATCCGTCAGGGTTTCTATGAACTGGTCAAGGAACACGCTGTCCGCCGCTGTCCAGAGCATAGTTAATTCCGGGTTTTCAGCCTCAGTTATACCGACTATCTCCCTGTAATGCTTGACTGCCTCGGGCTGATATACGCTTATATCAACTTCCTTAAGCATTTACAGTCCCCCTTTTTGCTATGCTGTCAGCCCCAAGGGCAAGATTGCTTTCAGCTCCGTTTAGGGCTGTGCCGCCTATGTCAACTACACCCTCTGCATCAAGCAGCCGGCTTTCTATCTGGCTTATCCTTACTATCAGTCCTCCGCTGTTCTCCCATGAGGCATTAAGCTCATTAAAGTAAGCGTCAATGGCTTCCTCTATATAAGTCTTAACATCCTCATAGCTCCAGCCATCGGCATAGGTTATATTTGTCGTTATATTTATCGTTGTCTCCGTTACTCCCTGAACTGTTACTATATGCCCTATAGGCGCTATACCAAGGCCCTCACCTTTGTTTAGTACAGGGTCTATGGCTGTCTGCGTCTGTGCTATGAGCTCCGATGACGGGGCTTTAAACTCCGAATTGATTATCACCAGCCTTACGGTTCCGCCTCCGTTCCAAACAGGATATACCTTTACGCCGCCTATACCCTCTATAGCCTTTACCTTCTTTTTATAATCCTGTATGTTCCCGCCAAAGGCCTGTGAGTTAAGGCTGTCAAAGTATCTTTTTCTAAAATCCTCCGTTGGCTCCTCGTTCTCGCCGGGTATCAATATCTCTATAAGCTCTGCCCTAGTAAGCCCTTTTATGTAGTCCACGGGAATAAGCGCGCCTGTATAGCCGTTTGGCTCATCTCCCGCTGTCTCGCAGTTCATCCTGTATATATGATTTTCCTCATCTATTATCTCTGACACTATCCAGTTATAGGCGTCTATACTAAACTTAGCGCCTATTGGGACAGATACGTCAAACTCACCCTTTCCCACCGCGTATGTAGCCCTGTAAGGCTCAATGCCTCTTTCTGCCGCCCTCATTATAAGGTACTGTCTGCTTGCCGTATCCGCAAATGTCTCGTTAAGAGTTAAATCCAGGTCCATATACAGCTGCGCCAGCTCGACAGCCGCTGGCGCCAGAGCGTCATAGATAATGCTGCCCTCCCTCTTATCCATTGATGAAGGTATTTTATTCAGCATTCTTTGCAGTATATACTCATATGTCATGTCCTCAAACACTTATTGTCACCTCGCTTTCGGCTTCTATATCTCCAAATATAGTGTGTGCAGTAAAGGTTGCGGCCACCTTATGCCTTTTAGACGTATCAAAGACAAAGCTGTCTACACTGTTTATCCTGTCGTCCTGAATTAAAGCCTCAGTTATACGCCTTTCAAGCTCTCCTGTTACAGCCTTCGCAGGCTGGCCAAATAAATCCTCAAGCTCAATTCCATAGTTCCATGAATAGATAAGATATTTATACCTTTCGGTATTAAGTATCTTGTATATAACCTGCTTCATGGCTTCCTGCTTATCGCACATGCCATTAACCGTTTCCCTATCCAAGTTCATCTTATAATTTAAGCTTGGCTGAGTTTTTATTTCTATCGCATTTATATTTAGTCCCTTAGGCAACATCTTTTACACCACCCTGTCTATTATCAAATATTTCTGTCCTCCGGCCATTCTTATAAGAATTACCTTTTCTCCGGACTTGAGCGCGTTATGAACCCTTATGGGCTTCCGTCCTGTTATGGCGTGGCTGTGGGAGGAAAAGGCGTCGTAGCCGCCACCACCGCCGCTTGTATTCTCCGTTCTCCACTCTACCGTTACCTCAGTGTCAAAATCCGTCACGTTTCTTGAAAGCACTATAGCTTTTTCTGGTATTGTTAGTTTAGCATCTACAAAAACAGTAAGCGGCGATGTGCTCTGGACAGTGCCAAAAATAATGGAGGTTGGCTTTCCTGCTTCGACGGCGTTAAGTGCAGCAGCCTGTACGGTTTTAATAAAGTCGTTCATATCAAGCACTAAACTCGCCTCCTATCAGCGTTAAATCCATTGTGTGTTCATTATCATTAAAGCTATGCCTGCACTTTTCAACTATAAGCCATGTGCTTGTAACTATATCCCCAAGATTAAGGAATATAGGAAGCATACAGCCAGCGCGCACTCTTAAATCCCCTATGACGTTATTAATGGACAAGGCCCTCTTTTTATGGTTATACAACTCCAGGACAGCTTCGGCAGTTGCCTGCCCCTTCTGCCTGTCATCCACCGTCTCATAAAACTGGAGCACTCCCCATTTCTTGATGTTTTCATCGCTTTTGGACACAAACACCTCACGTTCTTTTGTCCCGCTGTCCTCGTATACAATCTTCACTTTGTTGTATACATCGCTGTCTATACTGGTTTCATAGTCATAGTCCTCTGCCGAGCTTTCAGTTATCATAAGCGGAACTTTCATGCTGCCTATATTTTTAAGGGTCAGTTTTCCGAAATCATCATAGAGCACATACATTTCCTTTGTGTTGTAAAGCGTCAGGTCAAGGGCGTTTCCCATTATGTCAAAAAGGGTCTCATTATCCTCAATACGCAGTTCTATGTTGTATTTGGTATCTTCTATATCTCCTGTAAACAGACTGAAATCCCCGGCTATCATTTTTAAAAGCTCCGAGGCCGTCTTATTCTCGTAGATATATATATCCTTATTTTTAAAGTACCTTAGTTGGTCATAGGCTGTAACCTTTATAAGTCCGTCCTTGTTCCTACTCTTTTTGAAAACAAAGCCTAAAAAAACAGGCGTGCCGTCTATTTTAAGCTGCACCCTGTTTCCTTCCTGAAAGTTTATTATGTTGTCCTTTATAACTGTAAAATCAAGCTGTCCCGGCGTTCCAGTCCTTCCTGTTGTCCACGTTATGCCCTCCTCGACAACGGGCACAAAGGCTTTTCCCTCCTGTGGATTTTCTATTATCATTTCTATATCCATAGGTTTCACCTCACAGTTTTGGTATAACTATACTCTGCCCTGAATGTATTAAATTCGGGTTTGTTATGTCTGGATTGGCCTTTGCAAGCTCCTTATATTTACTCCCGTCACCGTAATAGCGCTTTGCTATAGTCCAAAGGCTGTCGCCGGCCTGAACCGTATAGCTTTCATCCTGTTTAGGTTCAGGCGAGCTTGATGTTTCCCTCTGCTCCTCTGCCGTTGCTGTTCCATCCTCCAATAGAGTTAAAGGCAGGGTTTTAACCTCTTCATATTGTTTAAGCTCAATATCAACAGTAACGTCAAAGCCGTTTTCAGCTTCTTCCTTTATGGAGTATTTTTCAAGGCTTACAGTCATATCTGTATCAAACAGTCCTGTTCCGTCCGGCCGCTCTCTGCTTACATTAAAGCTAAATGGAGCCTTGCTGTTTTTCAGGCTTTCAAGCTTATCAAGATAGTATTTCTGGTTTTTAAATCCTCCGTCATATATGGCAAACGGATATTTTACAGCCGGTATAAGCGCCTCAAACTTTATTTCCGTAAGTCCTGGTGTTTTTAAAAAATTCAGTTCAACGCCATTTATCAGGGTAATTGATTTATTCTGGTTTTTTATCTCAAGCTCCAGCCTAGACGGGGCAACAGGAAGCGTTATCCCGTCAAGTTTAAATATATAGGCTTTCATTATCTATGCACCCCCTCTGCGGCTATTTCCAAGGCTTCACTTGCTCCTGCTGCCATATGGTCTATTACTCCGTCTATATCTAAGCCGTTAGTAATGTTGTTGCTCATTCCCGACATATCAACCTTTATTTCCGCAGTTGTAAAGCGGTTTATAACGTCCCTTTCGGCTATTTCCCTGAGATATTTGATTTCATCTTCTGTTGCGCTTACGCTGTCGGCTATAGAGCCTGTGTCGTCTGATATATCGCCTATATCGCTTGCTACATAGTCAAATGCATTGTCAAAGTAGCCTCCGAACTTATCAGCTATGCCCTCGCCTACTGAATAGCCGCTGTTGTATGCGTCCTGCACCCAGCCGTCTTGAAATACATCAAGAGTATTAAAGCCGTCCATGAACGCCTGTTTTGTATCCACATATTCCATTTTGTTATTTTCAGCAGCTTCAGCTTTTGCTCTGAAGTCCTCTGCAGCACCAGTCAATCTTCCAACATCTATATTTATAAAAGGAAGTTCATTTAGCTTTTCAGCTATATTTGCTATAACTTCTGTTGCAGTTGCCAACAGACCCCAGAAAAAACCTTTTACACTCTCAATTGAGTTATGAAACGCCGCCTTTATGTTATGGCAGATTGAAGCAACCCAATTAAAAATACCGAGAAGCACATTTACAATGGTTTTAGCCAGGTTCCAGATGAATTGCAGTACAACATTCAGACCGCCTACTATTACTCCGGTTGCGCTTATAGACGTCCCCTTAACCTTGTTAATTACGGCCACAACCGTATAGAGCAATGCCACTAGAGCAATTACAGCCAATATAATCCATGTGATAGGGCAAGCTAATAACGCTGTATTAAAGCTGGACTGCGCTACCGTTGCCTGTGCCGTTGCTACAGCAAGAGCATATTGTGTATTAATTGCAACGGCCTGTAAATTAATATTCGATAATAACGCTCTGGCTTGTATAAATGCTTGTATATTTGCTAATTTTTGCACAATAGCACATATTTTCATTGCATAATCATACAAATTAACTGCTGTAGCCATTCCTATTACAACAGGCTCTAATATACTCCAATTTCCGGCCAGCATACTTATAAAGTTTAAAACAGGTTTAAATGTCCTTTGCAGCTTATTTGTGGCCATAGTCCACACCTCTACCCATGCGACAGGCATATTTTTAAATCGTTGTTCAACGTCGTCAGCAGATGAAAACATTGCTGCCTTTATTACGTCCGCCGTTAACAGTCCATCTGAGGCCCAATCCTTCATTGTTCCCTTTGCCTTTTGGACATTTCTCATATAATCTTCTATGGAGTTTGCAAGAAGCGGAGCATTTTCAATAATTGAGCGGTACTCGTCACCCTGAAAACGTCCCGAAGCCATAGCCTGGGTAAGCTTATTCAAGCCTTGTATGCCTAAATATGCTCCTGCTGCTCCTTTTATTTTATTGAGGAGCCCGTCTGCGTTTTTTGTCCCTTGAATTATTTCATCATTGAATTCTTCCTGCCTTTGTGTGTTCCTTTGAAGCTGTTCCTCTATCTCGCATAACTGAGCATGGGCTGTTCCATAGGCTGTTTTGGCTTGATATATTTGTGACGGGTCAAAAGCTTTATCTATCGCGGCATCTGTTCTATCAAGCATATTTATCGTCGTCTGCATACCGTTTATGATGTTATCCAATACAGGCGTCATACGGTCTATAAGAGTAATTGTTGATGTAATACTTGCCATTTAATCACCTGCCTTTCGATTTACGTTTCATTTCCTTGGCCGCTTTTTCCTCAGCCTCAGCTTTAACCTTTAACGATGCATAGTATAAAGCCTTTACGTTATCCTCAGCCGCGAAAAAATCTTCAAACTGAGAGGGCGTCCAATGCCATTTCTCTATGGCTATATGAGCGAACACAAACTCAAAGCCGCCCTCTTCAATTAGTTTTTTGCTTCTTCCACCTTTTCGTCCATTGTTTCTGTAAAGCCGTTAAACTTCTGGATAAATGCAGCAAAATCGTTATATTCGCCCGGATTGTCTATCATTTCAGTAATAAGTTCTTCTGCTGTATTTACTCCGTATGTATCCTGAAGTTCTGCGTTGTACAGGTCTGGCTCAACAACTGAGGCAGCCATAAGACGGCAGATATATTTAGCCGCGTCCAGCTTCTGACGATAAGCCCCCGGCTTTCCCTTAATGGGAATGTCAATCATACAGGTATCCCTTATATTTTCCGTTTCCCTTGATGTGAGGGGGCGTATAGTCCATTCAGCGATTTCGCCATTTTCATCTGTAAATGCTGATGTAACCGGATATGTTGTATTTTCTCTCTGTTTCTTGTTCTGCTTAAAAAAAGTTGATAAATTCATTTATGTTCCTCCTTTTTTCCATTAAAAAAGCACCCTTTATGTGGGTGCTTAAAAATAGGTTTTTATTCTATTATTCCCTTTGTCCTCAAATCAGCCGCCGAAAAATATGGTTCACCACTATCTATTTTTATTCTAATACCGTTTACTGTTTGTTCTGTGACTGTATCATCATATCCGGCTAGGCTTAAAATCATGTCTCCTACGCTTCCGCTAAGATTACCATACTCATAAAGTCCTATTTTGCTTGAGAAATTATTAAACAGAATTTCTTTTCTTCTCAAATCGCTCTCCGAAAGCCATTCCAGCCCCATTCCGTATAAAGGTTCCCCTTGAGGCCTTTCATCTTCATTATATCCCTCAATATATATCGGAGCGGCCAGTCTGTCCAACACCTCTTTTTCCGCCAGCTTCTGTTGTGTATTCTGCAACTTCGCATCGCTTACGCTGTCATTAAGATCCTTGGTAATATTAACCGTTTTTGTACTATCATCCCATACAACCTTTGCACCAAACCATTCGCCCACAGTTCTAAGCGGAACCATAGTTTTTCCGTCTATTATCTGAGCTGGGACATCCATTTCAAAGTTTTCCAATCCATAAATTAGTGCTGTGCGTTGGCCAATTGTCATTTTAATATCAATTGTTCTGGAAGTAGCTATTCCATATTTATCAATCCTTATGTCAGGCTTTGAAAGTGTCACCGTTTGGGTTGCGCTGTCCCAGTCAACCTTTGCCTCAAATGCCTCCGCGACATCTCTTATCGGCACAAGTGTCCGTCCGTCTACAATCGTCCCCGAAGCCGAAAGCTCTGTACCGTCAACTACAATTTTCACCTGTGCACCAAAAGTGGTGGTTGCCAATGCGGCAGTTAAAACAACAGCTATAATAAAACTTTTTTTATTCATAAATACCCCTCCCCTTATGTTTTATATTTCCATTATAAGCGATAAAAGGAGGGATTTAAAGAGCTATTTACATCATTCCCTCAAGAATTGCAAATTCTTCCGGCATACTCCAATCCTCAAAGGTAAAGTCCATATCTTCATCAAGATACTCCCCGTCAGCGTCAAACTTTGCCAGTATACCGCCGTCAAGGTTACAGTCCTTTAAAATAATTGTTTGTCTGCCCGCCGCGCTTGTGCTGTCCTCATTTGCTATCTGTATATCAAAATATACGTCCTCTCCTGTATCTTTGTATCGTTTCAGAAGCTGACGGAAAATAGGCGTATTGTAATGGAATGTAGCGCTTCCCGTTCCTGTCCAACCTGAGGCCTTGTTGCCTTTTCCTGTCTTGCCAAGAATAGGTACCTCTGTCTTTGTTTTCTCCATTTTAGCCTCCAGGTTTATGGCCTGCATAAAATTATATCTTCTGCCCTCGATTGTTACAAAGCATTCCGCAAGCTTTGCTGAAAGCGCGTCCTTGCCTTTCATTATTGCATTATTAAGCATTTACAACCCCTCCTAATCAATAAGGTTTCAGCCGATTATAAACGAACCGACATAGGACAGCAAGGCTGTTAAAGAGGTTCGCGCATGGCTGAAACCGAGTGTCTTGCTCAAACATATTTGAGCAAGGATTACATTATGAAATTTCCACAGTCATATAAAGCTGTGCCATAGCGTTTACTACTGTAACCTTATCATAGACTACAACAGCTCTCTTAGCGCTTCCCTGCTCTACGGTTACATCTTCCTCAGAGAAGTTTTCTATAGCCCTTATTTCCTGGAGCCGTTCATGGTGCTTTACTATATCGTTCCAAAGGCTTATTCTGCCTGAAGCGTCATTTGGCACAACTCCTAAGTATCTTGTATTGAAAATATTAGCTATGTCATTGGCTATCTGGTCACATACCCTGATTGTCTGGTTTTCCTTAAATATATCGCCCTTGGTATCGCTTGTAGTGACCATGCTGTTTATATCTGAAAGCACCCTCACATCAGTTCCAACCTTATGGAAACGGAACTCTCCGGCTTTTATCGAAGCTTCAAGCTGTGC
>URCD01000078.1 GCA_900546215.1 uncultured Eubacteriales bacterium
GCACCTGTAAGGCGCAGATTATTATAAATCCATTTTTCCTGCTTAGGAGAACCAAGGCCGACAAGAAGAAGTGAGGGTTGAAGACCCTTTATTTCAGCTATTACCTTTCTTTCTTCTTTTTCATCAAAATATCCGTTATGAACTCCTACAATTTTTAGCCCCTGAAATCTCTGCCTCATTACTTCGGCAGCTTTATCAGCTACCCCCGGCGCGCCTCCAAAGAAATATACTGTATAGTCAGTATTTTTAATTCTCTCAAATATATTAATAACAAGGTCGTAACCTGAAACACGTTCAGATATTCTGCTTTTTGTATACTTTGAGGCCCAAACAACTCCAACGCCGTCAGGTGTAACCATATCTGCAGCCTTTAGTATACCCATAAGCTCTCTGTCCTGCTGTGCTTCCATTACTATTTCCGGATTAGGTGTACATATTATATGCTGACCATTTTTGTCAAGAAGGTTAACCGCATAATCAGCAGCCTCATTCATTGTATAAGTATCAAAAGGAACACCAAGTATAGTCGTTTTCCCCATCTTTTCACCTCCGCATGAAACTATAAAAGACTTTCGAGATATTTTTCATTCAATCTTGCCTTTTCCTCAAGCTCAAGAGCAGAATCATTAAGATATTTGACATAGCTTTCTCTATTATTAAGTACTTCCTCAACCTCATCAAGCGTTTTGTTTATATCAATGTTGTTAACATTTCCGCCGTTAGGCATATGAAGGAGGTTTAAATAGTTATTAATTTTAGGGTCATAGACAAATCCTACTATAGGAACTCTTTGCTTTGTAGCAAAAATAAGAGTATGAAGTCTCATACTAAGTATAAGGTCCATTTCACCAATCATACCCATTATCTCTTTAGGTGAGTAGCTTTTTTCAAGTATATATGAGGGATTTTTCATTTTTTCCATAACAAGTCTGCTTATATTAGTATCGTTAGGATTGTGCATTACTATAAATACGATGTTTTTATTAAATTTTTCATATATACAGTCACAAATGGCAGCAAACTTTGCAACAAATTCCGAATCATTTTTCCAATTCCTAACCGACACTCCTATTATACCCTTATCATCTGGAACTCCGGCTTCCAATAAAAGTTTTAAAGACACGTCCCTTGGTTCAGGTTCCATAGTAAATACTGGGTCAGCTGTTACAAACACATTGGTGTTTGTTATTCCCATAGCCAAAAGCTCTTTCTTTGAGTCTTCTTCTCTAAGCGTTATTATATCAGCCTTATTAATTACCCTTTTTACCATTTTACGGTTTTCTTCTTTAGAAACAGGGCCTATTCCATTAGCATAAAGCATTACTTTCTTATTCATTATCTTAGCCCATTCTATAATGAAAAGATAATACATTAAAGAACGTGTACTCGTTGTATCCTGAAGCAAGGATCCTCCTCCGCTCAGCAGAATATCGCATTTTTTAATTTCAGACAGCACTTTAAAAAAATCAAACCGTGATACAACATCCTTAAACCCGTACTTGGCCATAGTTTCTTCTGGATCCTTTGATAATACGGTAATATTAACATTTCTGTCCATTTTCTGAATGTTATTATAAATAGTAGTAAGTATTGCTTCGTCTCCGCTATTATTAAAACCATAGTACCCTGACATTAGAATTTTGTCTCCATGATTTTCGTTATATGCGTCATCGTATGCTCTTACGCAGTCGTCTGCCATTTTGCTTACTGAATAATACTTAAATATAACATCTCTTCCGTATTTTCCAAGAATACTTTTTTCCTCTTCAGAAGCTTTTATCAGCTTTATAACATCACGGATAAGCAGCTGCTGAGATGACATTTCACATCCCCTGCAGCAAAAATTATTCTCCTGTGCAGTTTCAAGCTTATCTTCCGTAAAAATTCCTATATAGCCTTCGTTTCCTGCTACAATCACAGGCTTTTCTGCTGCCATAGCCTCTAATGCGGCACGGCTTACGCCAACAAATATATCTCCTGCAGCAACAATTTTGTTTATATCAGTTCTGGCACCTGTCATTATGATGCACTGTCTGCCAAGCCTCTTATTTATCGCTTCCGATTTTTCTTTAAGCTTGTCAAATACATTTCCTCCTCCGGCAATCAAAAACTGTACTCCATTAATCTCCTCAGCTATTTTTTCGGCTGATTCTATTAACTGCTCAGCTACCATAGCCCTGTCTGCATCCATTCGGCTTACATATGAAACTATAGGATAGTTTTTGTCAAGGTTAAATTCTTTTATTATTTCATCACCAGACACATTTGGAGAAAATTTGTCTGTATCAATACCGTTTATAGTCACATATATATTTTTCTCAGCTGTATGATAATTGTCCATGAGATATTGTTTGATATCCTCACTTACTGCAATTACCTTTTGCCCCCAGTTTGTAAGATATTTAAGTCCATGTGATGTATTAAATACCCAGTGCGCACTGGTTACGAAGGTAAAATCCATTGAGTGATGAAGAATTCCAGCGACAAAGCCTGGTATTCTTGCATGAGAATGTACAATATCTACCTTTTCCTCTGTTATTATCTTTCTCAGCATTTTTAGAGACTTGTTCATTTTGCCGAAATTCCTCGTATTTAGAGGTACATCAAAATGTTTTATTCCAGCCTCTGTAAGTTCATCAACATAAACCCCGCCGTTGGAAGCAACAAGAATATCATAACCGCGTTTTTTCAGTTCCTTTGACAGCTCAACGATATGTGTTTCGGCGCCTCCTATATTGAGACCCATTGTCGTCATAAGTATCTTATATTTTTTGCTCATGTCCGTACTCCTTTTGACAGACGTTTATTTGTTTATGCCAGTGATAACAGCGGTACAGTCTGCGTACTTAGTATAAATTTTTCTTTTTGAATTAACGCACAGTTCATAAGTCCTGTCTACAAAATAAACTCCGTCACTGTTTGTTGCCTGAGCTTCCAGCGTCATTACAGCGTCATATCTGTTTTCAACAGGTGCGCTAACCGTCTGACCGTCTATTGTATAGAAAGGGTCGGTAGCATCTAGCCATTCAATATTTGTTATTGTACCAATTGCATTTCCTGATGTATTATCATATACTGTATCTCCAACCTGAAGATTTTCAAATGCGTAATCCCTAAGAGACTCAACTGTCATCTCATACGTAACTGTTTCCATTGAAGCAGATTTTTTTGTCTTATCAAGCCCTCTGAATTTATATACAGCTCCTGAAATGAGGACAATAATAACAACTATAACTGCTATATCAATTATATTAAACTTACCTTTTTTACGTTCACCCATAACTTATGCCTCCTTATCTGTTTACTTTAACAATGTAACCTTCACCCGCAAACCCTTCGCCTTTAACAAATATTTCTGTACCGGCGCGGACTATGAACTGACCGTCAACTGCGAAAGCATTGTCTGTCTCGGTTACATTTGCTTCAACAGTTATAAGAACAGTATTGCTTGTGGGGTCTACAGAATCTCTGAAAACATTATTTTCATAATCAGGAGTAAGCTTTTTATAAGGAACTGTTTCAAAATCCTTAACCTGTCCCATATAGTAGTTTTTGGTATTTTCCGTAAGCTCATCACCTATACGTATATAATCCTCCATACCAGGTGTTGTTTTATTAAGTTCAATAACATAGGTAAGCTTTTTTGTATCTACCGAAGTATCTCTATGCGTATAAATATAAAGACCGGCACCTACGCATAACACAATTAGTACTATGACAATATCAAAAAAATTAATCTTAAATTTCTTTTTGTTTTCTACCATTTCGCACCTCTTATTTTTTCATTAGTTCAGCATAAACAGCCTCTATATTCCTCGCATAAATCTCAGCGGTAAATTTCTCATTAAAAATTTCAGCCGAACGCTTCTGCATATATTTATAGGTTTCAGGCTCGTCCATAAGCTTCATTATATATCCAGCCATATCATTACTGTCTTTAAGCTTGAATATATATCCGTTTTCTCCATGTGAAATAACACCTGGATTACCGCCATAATTGCTTACTACAGCAGGTATGCCCATACTCATTCCCTCTAAAAGGGAGAGACTTGTAGCCTCAGTTCCAAATGACGCATTTGCCTGAACGTCCAATATACTTAATACTTCATTTACATTATTTATAAAGCCTGTAAATATTACGGTATCATTAAGCCCCATTTTATCTACAATTTCTTTTAGATTCTTTTCAAGTGCTCCGGTTCCTATAATAAGTACTTTTATATTCCTGCCGCTGTTTTTAATCTTTTCGGCAGCTTCTATCAGGTATATATGGCCTTTTACTTCCTCAATTCTAGCCATTATCCCAACTGTAAAATCGTTATCCTGTATTCCGTACCGCGCCTTTAATGATTCAATAATTTCTTTAGGCGCCATGGTTTGTTTTTCAACCCCATTTAAAATAACCTTTACTTTTGCCCCATCTATTCCGCTGTCTGTTAGATTTTCCTTTGCAGCCTCAGCAACGGCTATTATATCATCGGCATAATGCATGTTGATAAGCCCGTTTATTTTCTTGCCAATACCCTTGCTTATTTTGGAGCTTACTGGAAAAACAGAATGTCGTGTATAGACTACTTTTTTACCACACTGCTTTCCTGCAATTCTTCCACTCATATTTCCATGGGTATGAACAATATCACATCCAGTAGATTTAATAACTTTTTTTAGGTTTTTTATTCCATCAAGGCTAAGTGATTTTTCTGCTATTCCGTCTACCTCAATGGTCTGTATTCCTAAACTATTTACCTTTGGTATAAGCAGACTTCCCTTTGGGACGATTACTTTAATTCCAAATTTACTTCGGTCAAAGTATTTAAGAAATGTCAAAACACATCTTCCGGCTCCGCCAATATTACTGTCGCTGATTATATTAAGTACCTTTATCATATTAATCCTCCCTCAGCTCACCTATATTCGCATAAAGCATTGATAAACCAAGCACTGCCCAGAATATAAACATGACCCTGTAATTATAGAATGTATAATCGAACATACTCTGGAGGAAAAATCCACTTAAAGCCGATATTGATCCAATAATAAATATTTTATCCCTTTTAACAGCCTTTTTCAGGCCTATTGCCAGTGTTTTATATGTTCTGTAAATTATAGCGATAAATACAAGTATGCCACATACTCCAGAGTCACACATTACCTGTAAAAATAAGTTATGCGAATGTGGTGCTGTAATAGAGTCATAAGCATATGACGGATATACCATATTAAATGCGGCTGTTCCAGGACCTACTCCGCAAATCCAATAATCCTTAAGCATACTTAATGTTCCCATGTAGATATAAAATCTATAGCTAGTAGAAGAGTCAGACATGTTTCCTATACTCATAAATCTGTTTATTATTGTCTCAGGCAAAACAAATGGCATAATGGCCAGCCCTAGCAATGCGAGTATAATGAATCTTCTGTCCAGCAATATAAGAAATATAACAGCCGCAAACAATATGCCAAGCCAGCAGCCCCTTGAATAAGTCAGTATCAGGCAGAGCATGAGAACACAGCCCACAATAAAGAAAAACCCTTTTTTTAATAGACCCTCAACACTAAAGAAATAAGACACAACGAATGGTATGATAAGAAGCAGATATTCCCCCAGTACATTTGGATTTCCGAGAGTTGAATAAACTCTGAATCCTATATCAGAAAACATCTCCTTATCAACCCACGAACCGCTGAATTTAGATGGGTTGAGATATTGATAAAATCCATAAAATGCTATGAGTACGCCAAAACATACAAAGCAAAGGGTAAGTATGTTAAGCTGCTTTCTTGTCTGTATTGAGTTTAAAACTACAAAATAAAACAAAATAAATGCTGTAGTAAGGATTCCTCCCTGGAGGCTCCCTCTTACATTAACTGATGTAAAGGTTGAAATAAAATAAACAAGTGCATAGATTAATACAAATTTATTTAATGCGTTATGTTTAAGTTTAAAATTCTTCTCACAAAAAAGCTTTAATAACAGTGAGCCAAAGCCAACTAAGGCAAGAGCCAATACCACCATTGTTGGAAGCACCGGAGAAAAAACAAATGCCAAAAAGCACCATAAAAATGGCATTTTAAATATACTCCCGTCAAAAAGCTTAGTCAGTCTCAGCTTTTCAAAAATCACTCTGAATAATTTTACAATTAACTCAAATATTCTTGAAAATATACTTCCTTCTGATAAATCAGCTGTATTGCTGTCTGTTAAAAATCGGCCAATAAGTCGGCTTTCATCAAATTGCTTTGAAAACCAGTTTCCGGCAGAAGCGAATAAATTGTAAATTATACTGCTCTTTAAAATTTCACTCACCTCTTAGTCCTCCGTTTCCTGTCTGTTTTTCTTTAGTATTTTTTTTGCAAAGTCAAACGCAAGTTCGGCTTCATATAGCTTTGTTAATTTACTCATTATTATATAAACTACAATGCCGGTTATAACTGATATACCAACACTGGTTATTTTCATTATTAGTCCCGCTTCCGGATTCCATAGAAGATTTCTTACCGGTACTACAGCTGCTGTCATTACCAAAGCACATATTATCATCTTGAATATAGATAATCCAAGTCCCTTTGTATCAGCATCCTTATGCTTCCTTCTCAATGGAATGTAAAGTCCAATTCCATATACTGTAGACGATATAGCCGATGCAAGCGCAAGGCCGGAAACAGACATCCTTTCAAAAAGCAGCATGCATAATAAAATGTTTACAATTATTGAAGCAATACCTCCTATCAGAGGTGCCTTTCCGTTCTGTTCAGCAAAAAAAGCTCTGGATATGACAGTTTGCAGTGCATATCCAAACATTCCGAGTGAAAAATAAAATAACGCACCGGATGTTAAAGACGTGCTGTAAGCTGTAAAATCTCCTCTCTGATAGATTAGTGTTATTATAGGACCACTTAGAGCCATAACTCCGGCAGTCATAGGTATTATAATAAATGAAAGAATACGTATAGTCATTATGACAGTATCAAAAGCAGCATCTTTATCATTATTCGCTGTCATTCTGGATAGTCTAGGAAAAATTACGTTTGTAACAGAAAGTACAAATACTCCGACAATTATAGTATAAAGATTATTTGCATATTCAATAACAGACGTGCCTGCGCCTCCATAAATATTTGAGGCAAATCTTGAGTTTATTGTAATATTAATCGGCTGCACCCAGGTGCTTACCATTACAGGCACCATTAGAATGAGCACCTTTTTAATGCTGTCGTCTTCCTTGAATTTAATTGAAGGCTTATATTTATAACCCTTTTTAATCAGACTTGGTATCTGCATCACAGCCTGCATCGCCCAGCCGATTAGAAACGCAAAAGCAAGCCCGTAAATCCCCATTGATTGATTAAAAAACAAATAATATATTATGATAATTCCGTTCGAAACTATGCTCAATGCGGCAGGTATTGTAAACTCGTCAAACGACTGAAGTATACCTACAAATGAATAGGCTACCCCTGTAAATATAACAGTTGGAAACATAATATACAGGAGTTTGGCTGATAGAGCCATTGTTTCATTATTAAATCCTGGAGAAAAAAGAGCTGTAAGCTGAGGCGCAAATGCCATTCCTGCTGCAGTCAGTATTACAGTTACAATAAGAATAATTGTAATAAATTTATTTGAAAAACCAAATGCCGATTTTTCACCTTTTTTCTCAAGGTTCTCATTAAAAATGGGAATAAAGCTTGCCGATATCGCAGAGGCAAAAATAACGTCAAAAAACACTCTTGGAATTCTGCTGGCTGTCTGAAAGGCATTGGCCTCCATCCCTATTCCGTAATTTGCGGCAAGTAGTGTATCGCGAACCAACCCAAGTATCTTACCTATTAATGTAATTATCATCATCGAAGTGGCCGCCTTGACCGCATTTTGATTTTTATCCGACATAAATTCTATACCTCTTTAAAACTTATTATAACTGCAATTACCCGCCGTATTTTCATACGGCGGGATTAAATTTAAAATACTGATTTAATATCGTAGCACATGCCGCTTCCGTCGACCTTTATTGTAAGAGTTTTAAAGCTGTTGTTAAGACTGCCGGCAGATGTCCAAAGACTTGGCAGATTGATATATCTGATACCATCCTTAACAGTATTCCAGCCGGAATATCCGCTGGCTGATACAACGTACACATTTTTCCCACTGTTCTTTATTGTGTTAAGTGCACTTTTAAACAGGTCTCCTTCAAGAGTATCGCTGAAATTGCTTGGCGTAACATCCATTACAAATACAACGTTCGTATTTCCGGCACTTGTAATGTCGTTAGAAAATCTCTGCCATTGACTTGCCTGTGTATTTCTGAGGCCGCCGTTTTTTGCAGTAAGTTCAACTACACTCAAATTAGCGTTTGAGTAATTATGGAATGCGTAAGTTGAACTATACTTAATTGTCTCTACAGATGAACCTGCTGAGATATCGGTTCCGCCTGCGAATATCATTAAATCACTATTATTCTGAAGAGCATTGTTTACTGCTATTCTTGCATCAGTATATTCTGACGGTTTATTTTCACCTGAATATACAACGTTTCCTGCAAGAGTTAAATAGAATGAACCTTCAACCTTACTGTCTATACCAACATTCTGACTGTCTGTGAATGACGGTGTTGCAGGCACATTGGATACTCCATCAGCAACAACCGCTCTAATATTATCAAATGCTGTACTCATATCACCAGTATTTGTATTGGTAAGCGCTGCAACATATATTGTTTCCAATTTTATCGGATAAGTTGCACCTGAAGGAACAGTCGCAGTAACATCTTTCCATCCGCTCCAGTTGAGGTCCTTTGTAAAATCAATCGTATATGTATTTCCTGAGGCGTCGGTTATTTTTCCCCTTACCCACTGGTCAGTTCCGTTTCCTTTAACTGACATAGTAATTTTATCGGGAGTTCCGTTGAATACAATCGGACTGTTAAGCTTAGCATATGCCGCCTGAGTTTCGTCTGAAGCAGCAAATTTGTAGTTGATTTGAAGCCCCTTGCTTCCATCTGATGCTTCTGAAGTTACAGCAGTGCTTCCTGTTATTGATGTAGGATATGAACTGAATGTAACAGCAGGAGAGCCTTCAAAAGACTCTACAGTCTTCATTGTTCCGCCAACTGATACAGCAATATGGCATACAGCTGTACCGCTAATGCATGTTATATATCCTGTGCCATCGTTTACCGCAGTAAACGTTCCAGAACTTGGGCTGATTGTTCCAAGCTCCTCATTTGAAAGTACAAAAGATATTCCCTGGGGTGACAACGGCGCTGAATAACCTTCCGAATCTATACCTGTAAATGAGAATGCAACTGTCTGACCTTTGTTCAGACTTACTGCACTTACAGAAGGAGTCATAGAAACAGGATAGGAATAAACTACACTTGCAACTGCCGTATATCCGCCGTATGAAGCCGTAACCGTTATAACTCCCGGTTCGTAAACTGTAAGCATATTACCGCTTACGCTTCCATTTCCTCCAATTACACTGTAGACAACCTGATCATCAGGAATGCTTACTTTATTATAGTAGCTGTCAAAGCCTGTAAGCTTAAGCGATACACTTTCGCCAACG
The DNA here is from genome assembly GCA_900546215.1 of uncultured Eubacteriales bacterium. Lineage (GTDB taxonomy): Bacteria > Bacillota > Clostridia > Lachnospirales > Anaerotignaceae > Metalachnospira. The sequence continues at coordinate 9,569 of URCD01000078.1, forward strand.
AACGCTCTGGAGGAAGCAGCCTCAAGCTTGAGTTGAGTAAGACTTCCTGTCTGCGATGTATTATATACCCCAAGGGCTGTCATTATTTTTCTCTGAGATCCCTCTGAAACAGTGTTTTTAACTGTCAGGTCATCATCGTCTATGGTTTCAGCTACCATTGTACTGGAGCCTCCACCATCAAGATGCATAGCGTTATAAGCTCCGTATTCCTTTAAAAGCACTGCCATTTCATCATGTGTCGCGCCTATACTTGTACCTCTTCCGTCTACAACCATAAGTATAAGCTTATTTCCATCCTGAGATATGCCAAGGGCAGTTCTGGGCTGCCTTCCTGTAATTATTGTTCCGTCAGATACTTTTTCTCCATTGACAAGTATTCTTCCAGCACCGCCGACAGCAGTTTGGATAGAATCTAGGTCAATAGAAGAGTTAATCTGAGTTGAAACATGGTCGCCGACCTTAAAGTTTTCATTTACATAATCAGCATAGATGCCCTTTACAATAATAAGATATCCATTTCCAGAGGGGCATACAACAGTCTCTCCCGGCTGAGATATATATGTAATAGTATCGTTCTCGACAACTAATTTAACAAGACTGTCAATTCTTTTGTCAATATCCGCTGTATTTGGTGCAGCAGCTTCACTAAAATAAATTGGGTATACAAGCTCCGTTATCTTATTAAACGACGCAAGTTCAAGCTTTGCTCCGGCATCATTTATAAAATCAGCCGTAAATGTGAGATAATCGATAAAGCTGTTTCCAGTCTCGCTCATAAAATATGCTGCATATTCCTTTGAACTGAGGTTTTTATCTGTACCAACAGAAATCAGTTCTCCGTCTGATATAACCGGTCCAAATGAAGCGGAATATGTTCCGGTAAGTCCAAAGAAATCAGCGTTTACGCCGGCTACTGCCCCACTGTCGTTAAGGAGTTTTAAGGCAGTTTCCTTAAGTCCGTATTCTGTTGAGCTTTCAACAGGAGATATTTTTACATTATCCGATGTAAGGTCAATTGTAAGAGTATGTATATTCTGCCATCCGTCGGTAGCTAAACGGTGTTCATAACCATAGGTTACTCCCTTTGTAACAATCTCCTCAGTTTTTTCACTGTAAAGGTTGTCAGCCATTGCGACAGAAGTTAAACTTAACGACAGGCAGAGAGCCATAAACGCCGCTTTGGCTGGCTTAAGGTACTTATTCATCATATCACTCCTTGATGCTTTGTGTTATTTCATATCCGCCTTTAACAAAGAACTCCGCTTTACCTTCAGCATAAAGACCATCTCCATCCTCAATTATTACATAAAGATGATTGTTATTTGTCTCTTCTCCTTCAGTAAGCGAAATTCCTTCGGTGATGTTAATGAGTTCCTTTTCGCACACAGCCGACATTCTCCCCTTTGTTACTATTACCACTGAGCCTTTTGCGAATTTAACAAACTGACCCTTATCAATCTCGGCGGAATCATATACTGAATTGGTATATAAATTGCTTGTATATGAGTCAATTTGATCTTGGACATTGTCTATTTCCTCAACTATACCGTTTTCAACAGTTGCATGAAGAACAGACAATACCCTATTCTCTTTATCATTTGTATTGGAGATTCTATGTACTTTTAAGGAAACACAGGTTGTTATAAAAGCTGCTACAGTAACTATTAAAGCGACAGCAGTTTTCTTGTTTCTCATTTTTACCACCGTATACTTATATTAACATAATATTTTTATTCTATCCGTCGTTGGAAAATCCAACGCAATAAAATATAGATATATAAAATACTGATTTACAAAGTACGGATATATCTTTCCTTCATTCTTTCCTATGACCAGAAACGAATGAAAGAAAAAGAGTAAGAGCAGCGTTAAGCTGTTCTTGATCTATAAGCATCCGCAGGATGCGCCGCCGCAGAAAAAGCCACCCACAACGCAGC
>URCD01000079.1 GCA_900546215.1 uncultured Eubacteriales bacterium
ATGCCGGGCGAGGAAGGCTATCCAGCATATCTTGGCAGCCGACTTGCACAGTTTTATGAGAGGGCCGGACGTGTTTATTGTCTTGGCAGTGATACCAGAGAGGGCACGCTTACAGCTATCGGCGCTGTTTCCCCTCCTGGAGGTGATACATCAGAACCGGTTTCACAGGCGACTTTGCGTATAGTAAAGGTATTCTGGGGACTTGACGCATCGCTTGCATATAAACGTCATTTCCCGGCAATTAACTGGCTTACCAGTTATTCGCTCTATCAGGATAAAGTGGATGCATGGGCTGATAAACATGTTAATGAGAACTTCTCGGAACAAAGAACTGAGGCTATGAAGCTTCTCCAGCTTGAGGCCGAACTTCAGGAAATTGTCCAGTTGGTTGGTGTAGATTCACTTTCAGCTCCTGACAGGCTTATACTTGAGGTATCACGTTCTATTCGTGAGGACTTCCTTCATCAGAATTCATTCCATGATGTTGACACATTCACGTCACTTCTTAAACAGTATAGACTTCTTGAGCTTATTCTTCACTTCTACCATAAGGCAGGAAAAGCCATTGAACAGGGCGTAAGCATTCATAAGCTTATTCAGGTTCCTGTTCTTGAGAGGATAGGACGTGCTAAATATATCAGAGAAAGAAACGTAACTAAGGAATATGATGAAATCCTTTCTGACATAGATTCACAGATAGACGAACTTATTAAAGAGGGGGCTGAGGAATTATGATAAAGGAATACAGATCAATTCAGGAAGTTGCCGGCCCTCTTATGCTTGTAACTGGAGTAGAAGGCGTAACATATGACGAGCTTGGAGAGATTGAGCTTTCAAGCGGAGAAATAAGACGATGTAAAGTACTTGAAGTAAATGGAGATACTGCGCTTGTTCAGCTTTTTGAGAGTTCAACAGGTATCAATCTTGCTGAGAGCAAGGTTAGATTTTTGGGGAAATCTCTTGATTTCGGAGTGTCTCCCGATATTCTTGGCCGTGTATTTAACGGTATGGGAAAGCCAATTGATGATGGTCCTGAAATAATACCTGAAAAAAGACTTGATATTAACGGCGCTCCTATAAACCCAGCGGCAAGAGAATATCCGTCGGAGTTTATTCAGACAGGCGTTTCCGCAATCGATGGTCTTAACACACTGGTTAGAGGACAGAAGCTTCCTATATTTTCCGGTTCAGGACTTCCACACTCACAGCTTGCGGTTCAGATTGCCCGTCAGGCAAAGGTTAGAAGTGCTGAGTCGAAATTTGCCGTTGTTTTTGCCGCTATCGGTATTACATTCGAGGACGCGGAGTTCTTCATAGAGGACTTTAAGAAAACAGGCGCTATAGACCGTTCAGTTGTGTTTGTAAACCTTGCAAACGACCCTGCTGTAGAACGTATATCAACACCTCGTATGGCTCTTACAGCGGCTGAGTACCTTGCCTTTGAGCAGGGTATGCATGTACTTGTAATATTAACTGATATTACTAACTATGCTGAGGCGCTCCGTGAGATTTCTGCGGCTAAAAAAGAGGTTCCCGGACGTAGAGGTTATCCCGGATATCTTTATACAGACCTTGCTACAATGTATGAAAGAGCAGGAAAAATTAAAGGCAAGGAAGGCTCAATAACAATGATACCTATCCTTACAATGCCTGAGGATGACAAGACACATCCTATACCTGACCTTACTGGATATATAACAGAGGGACAGATTATACTTTCACGTGACTTGTACAAAAAGGGAGCACAGCCGCCTATAAATGTTCTTCCGTCTCTTTCTCGATTAAAAGATAAAGGTATTGGAAAAGGAAAAACCAGAGAAGATCATGCGGACACTATGAATCAGCTTTTTGCTGCTTACTCAAGAGGTAAGGACGCAAAAGAGCTCATGGCTATTCTTGGCGAATCAGCGCTTTCAGATATAGATAAGCTTTACGCCAAGTTTGCTGATGAGTTTGAGAAGGAATATATTTCTCAGGGCTTTAGAACAGACAGGTCTATAGAGGAAACGCTTGATATCGGATGGAAGCTTCTCAGAATGCTTCCTAAGAGCGAGCTTAAGCGTATAGGCGATGAATATCTTGACAAATATTACTCTGAAAACGAATAATATATCGCTTTTTGAAAGGGGTGATAAACTTTGGCAAGATTAAACGTAAATCCGACGCGAATGGAGCTTGCAAGACTTAAAAAGCTTTTGGCAACGGCAACTAGGGGCCATAAGTTACTTAAGGATAAGCTCGACGAGCTTATGAAACAGTTCCTCGATATAGTGAGGGAAAACAAACGACTGCGTGAAGAGGCCGAAAAGGCGCTTGACGAGGCATATAAAAGCTTTATTATAGCCAGAGCCGTAATGAATGAAGAATATATGGGCGAGGCGCTTATGATGCCAGGAAATTCAGTTGAGGTTTCTGTAAGCGAAAAAAACATTATGAGCGTTCATGTTCCGAAATTCAAGTTTAATACTAATGAGAATGAAAAGGCTGATGTTTGTCCCTATGGATATGCATTTACATCGGCTGAACTCGATAATGCCGTTGCTTCATTTTCGGCGGCGATGGAGCCACTGCTCCGTCTTGCGGAGAGTGAGAAGAGCGCTCAGCTTTTGGCGCAGGAAATAGAGAAAACAAGAAGACGTGTTAATGCTCTTGAAAACGTTATGATTCCCAACTACGAGGAAACCATAAAGTATATCAGAATGAAGCTTGAAGAAAATGAAAGGGCCGGAACTACAAGGATGATGAAGGTCAAGGATATGATTGCGGCCAAAGCTATTGAGGAAAGAAAAAAACAGGATAAGCTTCAGTTTGAAAAAACAGAAAAAGAAATATCTTAAATAAAAAAGGACTTCTTGGAAGTCCTTTTTTATTATGCAGCAGTGTTGTTATACAGTTCAATTATTTTCTGCCATGTGATAGTACCTACAGTACCGGTGACTGGAATGCCATACAGACTTTGCAGTGCGGAAACAGCCGCCGCCGTATTTTCGTCAAATATTCCAGTTGTATCAACAGACGGTATAGACGGATTTGTTTCGGATATTGTCTGAAGAAAATTCTGCAAACGAAGCACATCGTTGTTTTGTATTCCTTCTGATAAAATATACCCTGGATATATAAGCTCAGCTTGGCTTTGATATTCTGTAGGTATTGTATTTATTAATGTACTGTAAGCAGAGGTAAGGGCTTTCCACGTATCCCTGCCAACAATGCCGTCAACGGCAAGACCCTGCATATCCTGAAATGCCATAACCGCCTGTTCTGTTTCATCTCCAAAGTAACCGTCTATTGTAATATTTGAAATTTGAGGATAAAAATATGCTACTACATTCAGATAATATTGGAGTGTTTTTATATAGTCTCCTGTCTGTCCCTTGCTTAAAAGTGTAGGATAAATAGGAGCTACTTCCTCATATGTCACTTTATCCGCGGTAAGTTCAGCTAAGCGGCTAATTCCGTTATAGACATTTTTAATTTTATACCAGGTTGACTTTCCAACGATGCCGTCCTGAGTCAGATTAAATATATATTGAAACTGTTTTACCGCATTTTCAGTTTCGACGTCAAAAATACCAATAGGTTGGCTTATCAATGGTATTGAAGGGTAGTTTACAGCAATCCTGTTCAGCTGACGCTGTATTATCTGAACATCATTTCCGCTGCTTCCTATCTTCAGAACGTAGCCTGGATAGGATTCCACATTAGTTGAGATAGGGGCGTTCTCTATTATATTTATATCGTCACCATAGTAGTAACGCAGTATATCATACGGTATATACCCCTGCTCGGCTAAATCAACAGTACCCCACTGCGACAGACCCTCACAGGTGCTTGTAGTTCCGTTGCAGTAGGCGGCAAACAAAGGAACAATACTTCCCTGCCTTGTAATATAATCATTAAATATTTCGTCAACTATCTGAGATACATTCTCAAATATTTCCCTGTCCTTTACAAAGTAGTGGTCATACTGTGTAGAATTGGTAATATCAAAGTCGTACCCCTTGCTTCTGTACCATTCAGTATAGATACGGTTTAGGGTATAGGAAATCTGAGCATATATATTGGACCTTATTGCATTTTCAGGCCATGTTGGATATATTTCGCTGGAGGCAACGTTTTTAATATAATACGGAAAGTCAACAGTTACATTTTCAGCGGCCTGGTCGGGCCTTCCTAAATGTACAGTTATTGTTTCCGGGACATAGGGTAATACTTGAGATGACATTATGAGCCTCCTTTACAGGTTATCAAAATTTCTTTCATAAACGGTGTCGTCGAATTTAATATTTTTCGCACCGACATCGGGTTTTAATATAACAGGCTGAACAGATGTTATTCCATCAAATACCGGTACATTATAAAAATTTTCTGACAGATAACCATTTGCAGATACGGTTATGTCGTAGGTGGCGTATGGCTTTGAGTTTCCAGGAGACAGCGAAAGAGATTTGTCTGGGGTTGGAAGGGAGACAGCGAGTGTCTTTCCGTCCATATCGGTACGAAGAATCCTTCCGATATATACTTTTTCTCCTAAATCTTTGCTTACAACAATTTCAGAACCTGAAATAGGGGCGGCGCCTGACGATACCTGAAATTTAAGAAAACCCTCTTTGGGATTTTGAGTTATATAGTTATCAATCAGCCCGGATATTCCTCTTTTGCTGCTCTTTACATCGTTATCATTCTGCTGTGCGATAATAACCTCCGGTGGAATTGAATATGGATACATTTGATTCCTCCTTTTATTGCGTTATTCTATAATATTCGTTAATTGAACTGGGGGAACATCTGTTAACAAAATAAGCTGGTACTTTTTATTTCAACTAAAAAAAGAGGATATTCAAAGAATATCCTCTAATTACAGTGTGTCTATTTACAAATGCAGTCTCCTTTGTATCTCCGACAGCATCGCTCTTCCATGAAAAAAGCATTGAATAAGCAGTAATATCATTGATATTACAAAGCATATTACAGATGGTATAATCATTCGGTTAGGAAGAGTATTTGTCAGTATAAAGGGCACTATTCCTAATATACAGCTCAAAATCAGATAAAAAATATAATCCTGTATATGAAATTTCCGAAACCATGCGATAAAAATTGTAGCAACCATTGAACAGGTGCAAAGAATGGGGAATACAAAATCTACCGACCAGCCGTTAAAGCCTGTTGCAAAATCCCATATAAACGCAATTATTATAACTAATACAGCCTGCCAAATAATACTTTTAGGCATATTCCTATATTTTTTCGCCATTATAACAAAGTCTGTCCAGAAGCTTCCGATACCTGCTATAACAAATATAGACCACCATCCGTTTGCAGGAAATACAAGATTAACAGCCACACTGATTAACGCGGCGCAGACAGATACAAAGGCTACCCATATGGTGACCTTTTGACTGAATGACCCTTTTGACGCAAAGAGCAGGGGATAGCGGCTTTCGCCGGAATCCGCTGTACCAGAGGGCACGTTCATACATAATGGACAGCGAGACGGATTATCAGGCAAATCGACTTTGCAATGCTCACACCGCAGCATTATTACCATCCCTTTCAACATTAAACTGTTCAAGATTAGAGATAACCTGTATTCCTATACCCATATCGGTCAGCCTTCTGAAAAATTGCTGCTCAATTCCCTTGTTGACCAACGGAGATGATATGCCCACGGCAAGTATGTCGCCGAATGTGCATAGGCAAATCTGAGGACGCTTGGTGCTTACAAACGCGTCAAATAGCTTTATATGCTCCACAGCCTCATCAGGCATTGCTATCCGTCCAAGATTTGAGAAAGCGACCGTTTCTTTACGGGCCACAATTTCTCCCGCCAGACGAAGCACAGGTATTTTTAACAGCAGGGGAATGGCCCTGATTGCAGGGTTGCTTTCAATTGATGAAAACTGGCTTATTATCCCGCTGATATTATCCTTTGTAAGCTGTTCCTTAAAGGACTGCTTTACAACTTCCAAAACCTCGTTTACTTCATAATGTGATTTGTCAGCCTTATAGGCAACATGTATTACACCGAAAAAGTTTCTGATGGTCTGTGAGGGGAAGTATTGCCGCATATTAACGGGAACAGAAACAACAATGGGACGCTTGCGGTCCCTTACAGCCATATTGTCGCATATAGCGCAGATAAAAACCCCTATCAAAAATTCACTGACAGTAGCGTCATATTCATGGGCTTTGTCAATTACCGCCCTTGCGGACATAAATCCCTCAATAACACCTAGGCGTTTGTTGTCTATCCTTTCCCCATGTATTCTGTAGGCGCGCTTGGACTTAGGTTTTCGTGTGGTTTCAGACTTATCATAATATTTATAAAAGGCGTCCATATTTTTCTGAAATGTGGATAAGCCGTAGTCTGCCGACCAGCCTGAAATTTTATACCGTTCCTCCAGATAATGATATACTAAAACACGGAGAAATTGTATCGCTCCGGTTCCGTCTGTCAAGGCATGGAACACTTCAAAATTAATTCTGTACTTATAGTAGGAGACCCTGTATAACAGCCCATGGTTAAACGGGTCATAAATAGGGGCGCATACCGGAATATCCTCCTCGTGTACTATTGGTTCAAAAGTACTTTCCTCAAGGTAATACCAGAATATACCCTTTTTTAGTATAGAACGGTATATAGGGAAAGTTTCAACAGTTTTATTTAAAGCGCGCTGAAGCATAGGGCCGTCAACGGGCTCTTTCAGTTCGCAAACAAAGCGAAAAACCTTTGTATCACGCTTGGAACTGGTTGGCGGAAATATTTTTGCCGCGTTATCCAGTCTGCTCCATTGTCTGCTTTTTTCCATAGCAAATTACCCCTTATTTAAAAAAGCATTAATAATTTGATAAGTCTGCTGTACATGCTCAAAAGTCGGCGGCAGCATTAAAAATGAGTGAAGTGAGTCAGGAATACGTACTACCTCAACATCATTTCCGGCCTCCCTAAGCTTTTCGCCATAGGCCTCTCCCTCGTCACGCAGCGGGCAAAATTCCGCAGTAATGATAAGAGTTCTGGGCTGATTTGTAAAATCATCGGCCAATAGCGGAGCAAAATACGGATTGTGGAGGTCGGCCTCCGAGCTTCTGTATAATTCAATCACATCCTGTATTCTTTTGGAGGTTAAAAGATAACCTGTTCCATTTTCTCTGATAGACGGGAAGGGTGATGATTCACTGTGGTCATTATATGTTGCCGGATAAATTAGTATTTGCCTTTGCGGCATAAATTCTCCTCTGTCTCTGGCCATCAGTGAAACGGCCGCGGCTAAATTACCTCCGGCGCTGTCTCCAATCAGTGTAATTTTATCTGCGCTTACACCTTCGATGTTATGCAGAAAAAACTCCTTGGTTACGGCATAGCAATCCTCCGGCGCGGTAGGGAATTTATATTCCGGGGCAAGCCTGTAGTCAACCGAAGCAACCATACAGCCTGTCATCTTGGCAAGATTGGCGCATATACCCGTATAGTTCTCAATACCTCCTGTTACCCAGCCGCCGCCGTGAAAAAAGATTAACAGCGGAAAGTCACGTTCCTCATTGGGTGCGAAAAGACGGACAGGAATTGTATGTTTTCCTGATTTGATTACACGGTCCCAAATTTTATAGTCGCTTGGCTTACCGTGAAGCCATGCGGTTAAATTTTCAAGCTTTCTTTCCAGTTTGTAGCTTTTCTTTATATCTGGTTCCAAAGCCGTAATGGCTTTGAGTGTTGCTTGCATTACCTTGTTTATAGCCAAATTTGTACTCCCTTCTTTACTTAAGAAACCGGAATACCACCGGTGCTCACAAGCAATCGTATTTGTATTAATATACCACATTTTGTGGATTACCACAAGCAGACATGCAGTTCTAAAACCACATATACTATGACTTAATTCGAGTGTAAGGCGCTTTTTTATACATTCCTTCATAAAATCTTAATACTTTTTAAGAGTTTTATAATGGAATATTTAACCTCATAATGATAAAATCAAAGCATAACAGGCAAACAGATTTGATTTAGGAGGAGATTGGCATGAAGAATTTTGTATTTAATGTTTTGGCCTTAGCCGGTATTGCTTTAATGTCCGTATCACATGTGGCCTTTGCCGCACCAATTGTTGAAAAGCTGGACTACAAAGCCGAAGTAAACGGCACAGCGCTTGAAAATCAGATATATGAAAATATTGACCACGCTCATATGCTTCCGGTCAGGGAGATGAGTGAAATTCTTGGATATACAGTTGAGTGGAATGCGGAGGAAAATTCCTGCCTTGTCGGCTCAGACGAGGTTCCGAGTGTGAAGTTTTATATCGGTGAGGATAAATATATTTATGGCGCCGACGCTGTCGGAGAACTTGGTGCGGTTCCTGAGCTTAAGGACGGGCTTTCCTATGTACCGTCAACATTTTTCAGCAGATTTTTTTCGCTTGATATGACAAATGAGCAGGACGGAACTATAAATATTACGTCTCCGGCGAAGGTTCAGCTTAAGGAAAATGAAGTCAATAAAATAAAGGCAGGAGAAAACTTTACTGTAAAGCTTGAGGAAAATGCCTCAACAGGTTATCAGTGGACGATAGAGAAGGACGATAAGGTACAGCTTTTAAAAACAAAAATAGATCAGGCATTAAATGAAAGTACCGAGGAGTATGTCGGCGCACCTAGAATGGTAACATGGACATTTAAGTGTGATACTCCGGGTGAGTATACAATAAAGTATACATACGAGAGAAGCTTTGAGAAAAACAGTACGAATAAAACTATAGAATATAAAATAGCAGTAGAATAACGAAGTCTTCACAACTCCATAATTTTAATAAAAGGGAAACCACCAGCGTTAATTTGCAGGTGGTTTCCTTTTTACTTAAAGAATGGAGGTATATCAGTATTTAGAAAATGTCCACAATTTCAAAATACCGACAGATAATAATTTAATTACACTTTATGTATCTATTTTAAGGAGAGGTATACCTGATACAAAGAGTATAATTAATTATTACCGATAGTATAGCTATCGGTTTACGAATATATTATCACTTATTTGCTAATATTGTCAATAGTAACAAGTATTAGAATGGGTGATTTTATGAAGATGATTGCAAATAATTACGAAGTAAATGAAATCATGCGTATATTACGAGAGTGGACTAATATGACTCAAACCGAGTTTGGCAAAGCAATGGGTAAAAGTGAAGTTGCAATAAGAAAATATGAAGCTGGAGAAATATTCTGTAACTTTGATGAGATATTAAAATTATGTAAGGAAAATGGAATTAAAATAACATTTGAGAAAAAATAAACCCATTCAGTGAGTGACGCTGAATGGGCCTTTATTTTTTATTGCCTGAAAGCGAAAAAACGCTTAAAAGGCTATGTAAGTTTTTGCAGGGCGTCCCGCAAACCCGCATGAAATCAAAGTTTGCGCGTATGCCCTTAAAAAGTCCCGCCACGCTTTGCAACGTGCGCTTGTAAAGTTGGGCGGCATTTGGGCGGCAAAAAAGCAAAATCAGCAAGTCCTGGCCTGCTTGCCACTATTGAGAACAACTAGATAGCATAGTGCGCCATATACCAATAAGACTTACTACTTCTGTTGCTGCTTTTGTTCTAGCAAATCAATTATTCTATATAAGCCCAAGAATAGGCCAAACATGATACTATATAATGCTAAGAAAAGCTGCTCCGTTTCACGAAAAAATGCAGGCTCTCCAATCGCATAGATGATATAGTATATAACACCGATTAGTGATAGCAAGGAAATACCCAGCAAAATCTTTGAAACGTGCTTTTTCATAGTCATGATTCCTCCATAGTTATGTTGTACACCTACTTCACCGAAGGCGATCTTCGCCTTATACCAATAATGCGTACATGACGTTTACATCGGTTTTAGGTTTTTATTAAGCCTGTCCACCATCCAGGCAATTCGCTTTTCCCGTCCAGCGTCTGTCTTTGCATCGAGATATGCCCGTGTATAAGTTTTCTTTACGGATAGAGACATGGCTTGAAAATTTGTGTAAGCGGGTTCGTACACTTCCAGCAGTGCGGACAGACAGGCAATTTGTTCTTCTGTAATAATTGCCAGAGGGTTTGAAGCTTCCCACTGTCCGTTCTTCTTGGCTTCATCTATTTTCTTCCTGCCAAAATCAGTCATAAGCCCTTGTTCCTCAAGTTTTTTCACCAATGCCTTATTCTTTTGTGACCATTTGCTGTTCTTTCTGCGCGGAGAAAAATATTTCTTATATGTCTTATCATCAATCTTTTCCATCTGTCCGTCAATCCAGCCAAAACAGAGAGCTTCTTCCAGAGCTTCTCCCGCTTTTATCGTTTTTGTTCCACCAGACTTACCGAACAAAAGCCAAATACCGTCATTTGATATACAATGCTTACCGAGCCATTCACGAAAATCTTCTCTGTTGGCAAATTTCATTGTTTCGCTTATGATATGTCCCTCCTTATCGTTTGTTTTGACCGCCCAAAGTGTGCAAATCTCCGATTTGTCGGTCTGTGCCTTCTCCGCCAAAGGTGTATTTGTTTCCATTCTAAAGCAACCCTCATAAAAGTCAAATTGAGAGCGGCATAGTTAAAAACTGTTACTTGTTTCTACAAACCTTTATAACGATTTAGCAAATATGGGCGGCAAATCGTCCAATCTATAAACTGATACATTCGACTAAAACCCAGTAACCATGCGCTTTTCAGCTTATTGGGAAGCCTTAACCGGCTGAAAAAATATCTATTTTTTATATCGCTTTTTCTATTCCTTCTTCAATTGCTTCAATTTCTTTTTCTTCCTCGGTTTCGTCATCTTTTCCGTTTCCCCAAATAAACCTTTCAAGCTGTCTGCCAAAAAGCTTATCTGACCATTTTACTGAGCGTCCAACCAATACGGCGTGAATAATTGTTCCCTCCCTAATTCCGTAAAGCGTGCCAAAATATGCGAAAGACAGTATCACCGATATTGTTACAATGGTTATGTCACATATATTTTTGGCGTTTGGAAATGGAATTTTAAACCTCTGCGCAACGGCCTGCGCCAGTCCCTCGGCAGGAAGCGCCATAAGTCTTGGCACAAGATACACCTTTATTGCCGCGCCAAGCAGCAGGGCGCTGATAAGCGTATATACAAGCTGCATAATATATGTATCGCAAGGGGGAAGCACTCGGTTTACAAGGGCAACGGCCGAGTTGACAAAAAAACCATATATGATTGAAAGAATAACCTGAATAAAGTTAATTACCCTAAAGTTCTTTCCAAGCAAAATCCACTGTATAATAACAAACGAGGCAAAAACAATTGCCGTCATT
>URCD01000080.1 GCA_900546215.1 uncultured Eubacteriales bacterium
GCCAGATGCAACAGACGCGGAAGTAACAGCCGCCGCCAAGGCCTCACATGCCGACAGCTTCATTAAAAGACTTCCGCAGGGCTACGATACTTTTATAACAGAGGATGGAGGAAGCCTTTCGCAGGGACAAAAGCAGCTTCTGTGTATTACCAGAGTTATGCTCTGCCTCCCCCCAATTCTTATACTTGACGAAGCTACCTCCTCGATAGATACCAGAACCGAGCTGAAAATACAGCATGCCTTTTCCCAGATGATGCAGGGAAGAACAAGCTTTATAATCGCGCACAGGCTGTCAACCATACAGGATGCAGATATAATACTTGTTATGAAGGACGGACATATTATTGAGCAGGGCAGGCATGAAGAACTTCTATCCAAAAACGGTTTTTATGCAAAGCTTTATAACAGTCAGTTTGCAGTTTAAATAAAAAAGCCGCCCAATATTGGGCGGCTTTTATTATATATTATAATAGACCATAAAATTTCTTATTATCTGCGCTATTTCAGCCCTGCTGGCAACTCCCTTGGGGTCAAGAACATTTCCTTCCTTGCCGCTGATTATACTATTTTTCAGCGCCCACTGCATTGGTCCGCCTGCATAGCCGCTCACGTCAGCATAATCTTTATAGTTGAGAAGCTCCACACCGTTAGTTTCCAAGTTACTGTAGTTCTTATAAACCGCGTATCTATAAAGTATTGACACAAGCTGTTCTCTTGTAACACTGTCTTCTGGTCCAAACTCCCCTTCTCCGTAGCCCTTCATAACTCCTGTCTCAGAGCACCACGCAACTGCGTTGGCGTACCATGCATCCTCTTTTACATCAAAATATGACCAATACACCTTGTCAGCAACACCTTCCATGTTATTTATTATCATGGCAAGCATTCCTCTTGTCGCAGACTGTTCAGGGCCAAACATATCACCTGATGTACCGTTCATAATACCTCTTGCTGTAACAAAGTTGACTGCATCCGCATACCATTCATCTGCAGCAACGTCTTTAAAAACGCTTTGCTTAGTCTCATTTGGAGTTTTATCGTTATTTTGTTCTTCAGGTTCAGTTGTTACATTTGGAGTTTTATCATTATTTTCTTCTGATGGGCTGTTTTGTTCAGCCTCTCTCTCCGTTGATGTCTTGTTATCTATTTCTTCGGCAAACGCCGTAAACGGCATTACAGCCATAATAATTGCAAGCGACAGACTTAATATCTTCCTTTTCATCTGACCGACCGCCTTTCAAAAATATTAAATTGTGTTTTTTACGCTTAAAGTATACATAAATCGAGCCTAGGGTACAACCAGTTTAATTATTTCTTAAGAAATAAATTATATTGAGCATATATTTTTCCATTATTTTTAGAAAAAATAGCCTTATTATGTAATATACACGGCAACAATGGTATTTAATCCACTATTGTCAAATTTGCAGGCCTTGGCTTTGAAAAACAAAATTAAGCCTGTCCAAGTATGGACAGGCCAATTTTTTACTCTGTTCTGTTTTTAAGATGACCGTACATAAAAATTCCGTAGAGACCTGCAAGGCCGACAACAGCGAAAATTGTTCTTGCAATCCAGCGCATTCCACCGCCAAATAAAGCAGAAACAACATCGTAGTTGAAAAACCCTATAAGGCCCCAGTTAATCGCTCCTATGATAATAAGAGTAAGGCATATAACATCCCATGTTCTTGAGCGCATATAATTCCTCCTATCGTAAGAAATTTACTTCTTCCTACAGGAAGTATTTGCTTATATACATATTTTTATACACCTGAATGACCAAACCCGCCTTCAGAGCGTTCAGTCTCGTCCAGCTGGTCACATTCAGTCCAGTCAATCCGCTCATATTTGTTTATGACCATCTGTGCTATTCTGTCACCTCTTTTAATCAAAAAGCCATTTGCGCCATGATTTATAAGAATTATTCCTATTTCGCCCCTATAGTCAGAATCAATAGTTCCTGGAGAGTTTACCATTGTTATTCCGTTTTTAAGCGCCAAGCCGCTTCTTGGCCGTATCTGTGCCTCATAACCCTCCGGAAGTGAAATTTTAATCCCAGTCGGAATTAGTTTTATTTCTCCTCTCCTGACCATCGTTTCTTCTTTTACGTTAGCATAAAGATCCATTCCCGCAGCGCCTGCAGACATATATTTTGGTAGAGGAAGGTCCTTGGCATCATCAGTTCTCATTATATAAAATTTGTTTTCCATTCGCAATCAACCCCTCAAAATCTATTCCTTCTATATTTCCAACTGCTGAAAAGCTTAAGTTATCGGCTGTAAAAATTTCATCAATTGCGTCTTTTAAAGAAGAATAATTTACTGCCTCCATACGTTCAAGTATTTCCTCCATAGTGAGCAGCTTACCTGTAAGCACCATTCCACCGCCATTGCTGTTAAGTCTGTTTACAGTGCTTTCGCTGCCTATGATATAGTTGCTTATAATCTGTTCCTTTGTAACAGAAATGAGCTTATCCTCTATCCTTTCTGTTTTAAGCCTTTTTATCTCCCTGAAAATGCTTTCTACAACTTCAGCTGCCTTCTGCGGACTTGTACAGGCATAAACAGTCATAACTCCTGTATCGCTGTATGCTGAAGTATAGCTGTAAATTGTATAAACAAGCCCGGCCTCTTCCCTGATTTTCTGAAAAAGCCTTGAACTCATGCCTCCGCCGAAAAGAGTATTCAAAACAGCAAGTGAAAATCTGTGTCTGCTGTCTCTTTTAGGAGCCTTGAACGTAAAGCACATATGTATCTGCTCTACATCTTTACTAATCACAAGTGTTGTAGGAATATATGTTGCCGCGGCATATTTTTCTTCAGCAAATCCCTCACTGCTCCAATTACCAAATACATCTTCAATTCTTTTCAGCATATCAGCCTTATTGAAATTTCCCGTAACGGCTACAACGGCATTTTGAGGCCTGTAGGTACGGTTATAGTAGTCTCTTATTAACCTGCTGTCCATCCTGGCAAGGGTATCCTTAGTGCCGCAGATAGGCATTCCCAGGCTTGTTTCCTTCCATATGGCTTCCTCAAGAGCGTCATGCACAAGCTCCTCCGGTGCATCAAGATACATATCTATCTCTTCTTCAATCACCTTTCGTTCTCTTACTATATCGCTGTTATCAAGCCTGGAATTCAGCAGCATATCACTTAATACATCAAGAGCATGGTCAAAATGCTTATCAAGTGTCCTAGTGTAGTAGCATGTATATTCCTTAGTAGTATAAGCATTTATCTGACCGCCCATGGCGTCCATTTCCTCAGCAATTTCCTTGGCAGACCTTCTGCCTGTCCCCTTAAACATAAGATGCTCTATAAAATGCGATACACCGTTTTCCTCAGGCCTTTCGCACCTAGTACCTGTATTTATCCATATTCCAAACGCTATTGAGCGTACATAAGGAATATCCTCTAATACTATCCTTAATCCATTTTTAAGCGTAACTGTCTCAACCAAAATATCTCCTCACCTTCAGTTATTAATATTAACACTTTTGTTTGTTTTAGTAAACTATTGACGGAATATATTACCACAGCAATTCAATCCAAATTTGTAAACTGCTAAAAATGCCTGTTTTATGGGCTTTTAGGGCAATTATGACATTTAAGGCCCATTTTCATACCATAAAGTTCCATTGAATACAACGAAAGGAAGGGTTATTATATGTATGTAACAGAAATGTAACAGAAATTTAATAATTAAAAGGAGAGATTCGATGAAAAAGAAAATTATATTAGCCTTTACAACAGCAATGGTAGTTTTATCTTCCACAAACGCATTTGCGGCGACAAAAAATTATGCCCGAAGTAAATATGCAAATAATAGCATTGACAGCTTGTACAATAATTATTTAAATAATCTGCAGATAAAATTTGACAAGAACGGTTGTTTAAATAATTCTGACCTTTCAGATTATCTAAATTGCTATTTAAACGGTACTTGTGATAATATTTTTGGCAGCTGCCAGAATGGAAATGACTGCACAGGAGGAAGCGGATGTACTGGCGGTAACAGCTGTACCGGCAACAACGGAAACCAAAATAGACCTAATACAGACAAGCCCGGCAGCAATGACAAGCCTAATATCGAAGAACCTGATATTGAGGAACCTGATATTGAGGAACCCGATATTGACACTCCTGATAATGAAAAGCCTGATACAGATAAACCGGGCAGCAACAATAAACCGGACAGCAACAAGCCCAATACAGATAACGAGCAAAGCGGAAACACATCTGAAAGCGGGTACGCTGCCGAGGTTGTACGTTTGGTTAATGCCGAAAGAGCAAAAGAAGGTCTTTCAGCACTTAAAAGCGACAGTACAGTACAGTCAGCGGCTCAGGTAAGAGCGCAGGAAATCGTTTCGACCTTTTCTCATACAAGACCAAACGGCTCCAGCTGCTTTACAGCACTTGAGGCTGCTGGTGTAAAATATTCAGGAGCCGGCGAAAATATTGCCTATGGTCAGAAATCTCCTGAGGATGTCGTAAATGCATGGATGAACTCACCCGGACATAGGGCCAACATAATGAATAAAAACTTCACTACAATCGGTGTAGGCTGCTATAAAAGCGGAAATACATACTACTGGAGCCAGTTCTTCACTTACTAAAATAATAGTGTTTAAGACGGTACTATTTTAAAAATAGTACCGTCATTTTACTTATTAAACATAACAAAATTAAAAAACCATCAATTCATTTTTACGCTTGTCCACTATTCCGTATTGTGTACGTTTTACTTTTTATTTTCGTTTCCCCATGCTCTCATACATTCCAAAATAGGAATTAAGGTTTTTCCTCGTTCAGTTAGCGAATACTCAACTCTAGGCGGAATTTGCGGATATTCCTTCCTATAAACTAAATCATCGGCTTCTAATTCTTTTAGTGTTGAGCTAAGTGTTTTATAAGAAACTGTTCCAATGTATTTTTTCATTTCATTAAAACGAACTACATTAAATTCATAAAGCGTATAGAGAATAGTCGTTTTGTATTTTCCACTAATCATTGATAATGTATAGTAAAAACCTGTTGTTTCTAAGCATTCCTTTGTAATACTTCTATCATCCATTTTACGCTCTCCTTTATGTAAGTATATATATTAAATGTAAGTATCGCACTTTAATGTGCGTACTTGATATAAGGACTAATTCTGAATATGATTATAGCGTACAAAATATTGGAAGTCAAATTCACAGTAGGAGGACAAACATGAGGTTTAAAGCAAACCATAGCGGATATTCCGTTTTTTATTCAAAATTGTTTTCAATTATATGTCCTATTGCATTACAACAGTTAATGTTAGCAGCAGTTAGTGCTTCAGATGCGCTTATGCTTGGTTTTGTTAATCAAAACTCTCTTTCCGCAGTATCCTTAGCAAGTCAGATTACTTTCGTTTTCAACTTATTTATGGGAGGATTAACAATAGGTACAAGTATATTAGCGGCGCAGTATTATGGAAAAGGTGATATGGATTCGATTGAAAAAATTTGTGCTTATGTTATAAAAATTTCGTTTTTTATTTCGTCTCTTTTTTTTCTTGCCTCACTTTTTATTCCACAAATACTTATGCAGATATTTACAAAAGAAACAACACTAATTGATGGAGGTATTATCTATTTACGCATTGTAGCAGCTTCTTATTTATTTACTGGTATTTCTCAAATCTATTTGTGCATTTTAAAAAATACCGGGTATGCAATAAAAAGTATGGTCATTGGCTCAAGTGCTGTAATTATCAATATTTTCTTAAACGCAGCACTCATTTTCGGTTTATTATTTTTTCCTAAAATGGGCATTGCAGGCGCAGCATTAGCAACTTCTGTTTCTAAATTGATTGAAATGATTTGGACTTATATAGAATCCTTACGGAAAAATCGAGCAAAAATAAAAGTAAAGTATTGTTTTAGAGTAAATAAGATGCTTGTAAAAGATTACTGGAAATATACAATTCCTATGCTTGGAGATTATATAGTATGGGGATGTGGATTCACAATGTATTCTATTATCATGGGACATTTAGGGAGTGACGCGGTTGCTGCTAACTCGATTACTAATATTGTAAAAAATTTGATAGTAAGCTTCTGCACAGGTCTTGCCAATGGAGGAGGAATAATAATTGGTAATGAATTAGGTACAGGCAATTTAAAACAGGCTAAAATTTACGGAAAACTTCTCTGTAAGCTAGCAGTTATTAGTGGCATTTTATCAGGCATATTTTTAGTGATAATGTTACCGTTTATTGTGAGTGTAGTAGATTTAAGCCCACAAGCAACGGAGTATCTAAAATATATGTTAATTCTTTGCGCTTGCTATATGGTTGCAAAGTCAATCAATATGACAACGATTGCTGGAATTTTCCCTGCTGGTGGTGATTCAAAATTTGGATTGATTTGTGATGCTATAACAATGTGGATATTTGCTGTTCCTGTTGGTTTTTTTGCTGCTTTTTATTTACAGCTTCCAGTGGTAATTGTGTTTTTGATTATAAACTTAGATGAAGTTGTAAAAGTTCCTGCGGCAGTACTCCATTATAAAAAGTATAGCTGGCTGAAAAATATTACTCGTTAATTGGTATAAAGATAACAAGAAGTGCTGCTGTCACTCAATATTATTCAGACATGGTGAAACTTCTTTGACCAAGTTAGAATCAAGTCTATACCCTTATTTCATAAAATGCCCTCCTATCCAACGTAATCACTAAACTCCGGATAGAAAGGCAAAATTTTTATACTACTATTATTTCTTTATAGCACATAAGCGAATATTAAGGATATAAAACGTAAATCTATTCTGCTTATTTACAGTCCCTTGAAATATTTAAAAGCAGCCCCATTGAAGCCATCATAACAACCAGCGATGTTCCGCCATAGCTTATAAATGGCATAGGCATACCTGTATTAGGCATTGAATTTGTTACAACGGCAATGTTCATTATGACCTGAATTGCAATCATTGTCGTTATTCCCGTAGCGGCATAGGAGCTGTATTTGTCCTTAGCCGTCATTGCAATTTTTATTCCTCTCCATATTAGAAGAGCGAACAGCATAATAACGACTACAGCACCTACCAGTCCCAGCTCCTCGCATATAATGGCAAAAATGATGTCATTATAGCTTTCAGGTATAAATGTTTTCTGACGGCTCTGCCCTATTCCCAGTCCAAACAGCCCGCCTGAAGCCACAGCATATAGCGATTGGATAATCTGATAGCCCGAGTCGCTAGGGTCGCTCCAAGGGTCAAGCCAGCCCGTAATACGCGCCCTTCTGTACGGCTCGATAAGTACCAGAACAATAAAGCCTACAATTCCCATGAGTCCAAAGACGACGAAATTCATAACCTTATTGCTGGCCACAAACATAATCATAAGGCCTACAACCATAACAACTATTCCTGTAGAAAGGTTTTCTGTAGCGATAAGTATGAAAGCCAGTATGACAGGAAAAGCGCATTTCAGGAACATAATAAAATTTCCATTAAGTAAATTTCGGTTTTTTATGACATATCCGCTCATAAATATTATTATTATGAACTTGGCAAACTCCGAGGGCTGAAATGACGTTCCTAAAACCTCAAGCCATCTCTGAGAACCCTTTGTGGCAACACCGACGACAAGCACGACGCCAAGTATTCCGACAATAGCTATGTACGCAAGAATTGATATTCTCCTGAAAAATTCCGTATTGATACTCATACAAAGCACCATTGCCACAAAACCAACGACAGCCCACCTTAGCTGGCGGTTAAAGAAGAAAAATTTATCGTTGAAATGTGAATCCGTCATTGCATAATAATAGCTTGATGAAAAAACCATTACAAGTCCAAACATCACAAGTATAAGCACCAGTATTAAAACCGTATAGTCTATTCCCCTGAATGGGTGCGGGTTTATCAAATTCCTCAGATGAATACGGCTTTTATCCGGAATATCATCCTGTTCCCTTCTATGCAGTTGATAGACGTTTCCGTTTTTCTTTCTATAGTCGGCCATGTTTTGCCTCCTGTAATATATTTCCATTCTATGCAAAAAACATTTAAGCCCTTATAAGCTCTTTGAATATTCTTCCGCGCTGTTCATAATCCTCAAACATACCCCAGCTTGCGCAGGCAGGTGAAAGAAGTACGCAGTCGCCTTCACTAGCTGCGTTTTTGCATTTATTTATACATTCTTTAAAATCATCAGCAAACTCATAGTCCTTAAAACCATGCTTTTGGCAGCATTCTGCAATTTTTTGAGCTGTCACACCAATAAGTATAAGCCTTTTAACCCTGCCGTCAAATAATTTAACCCATTCATCATAGTCAGAGCCCTTATCATAGCCTCCCCCTATAAGCACAATAGGTTTTTTCATCGCAAGCACCGCTCTTATAGAGGCGTCGGGGTTAGTTCCCTTAGAGTCATTATAATAATCCACTCCATTGTAGGTTCCGCAATATTCAATACGATGTTCTACTCCGTTAAAATCCCTTAAAACCTCTCTTATATCATCCAGCGGTACTCCTGCACACACTGCGCAGGCAGACGCGGCCATAGCATTTTCATAGTTATGGATGCCTAAAATTTTAAGCTCATTAACATTTATTAGTATTTCATCAATATTATCCCATTTGATATGTATATTATCGCCCTCAAGATATATACCCTCGGAGAGTGTCTCGCCGCTAGAAAAAAAGAAAACTCTTCCATTAGTTTTAGCCGCCATTTTCCGGCAGATGTCATCCTTTTTATTTAATATAGTGAAGTCAGCCTTTGTTTGGTTCGCAAATATTTTTTCTTTGACAGCAATATAGTTCTCCATTGTTTTATGCCTGTTAAGGTGGTCGGGTGTTATATTAAGCACCGCAGAAATATGAGGTCTGAAAGTATCTGAAGTCTCAAGCTGAAAACTGCTGATTTCTGCACAAACATAATCGCCAGTTTTAAGAGTCGGAACCTTTTCACAATAGGCTACCCCGATATTTCCAACTACAGCTGTATTCTTATATTTTTTCTCAAGCAGAAGTCCTGCCAGGGTTGTAGTAGTTGTCTTTCCATTTGTGCCGGTAATTGCGCACACAGGACAGGCTGTGAGCGTATAGGCCAGTTCAACCTCACTTATTACCTTTACGCCCACGTCCCTTGCTTTCTGTATAAACGGCAGGTCGCAAGGCACTCCGGGGCTCAGCACAGCATAGTCAAAATCTGTAATTATGTCATCCGGGTTTGAGCCGGCGTATATTTTAATTCCAGACTTTTTATAACCATTTATATCATGCAGTTTTATTAATGCCTCCATTGGTTTTATATCCTGCAGTGTAACATCTGCCCCCAATGAATCCAAAAGCCTAGCGGCAGCTATCCCGCTTCTTGCCATACCGCATACTATAATTTTTTTATCAGCGTAAATCATTATACTCTTCCTTTCATTCCCGTTATCAGAATATCTTCTGAGCTCCAAGGAACGCGATAAGGCACGCGATAGCCGTAATTATATAAAACAATGTTACAACCTTTGTCTCACTCCATCCGCTCAGTTCAAAGTGATGGTGCAGCGGCGCCATTTTAAATACACGTTTTTTGGTCTTTTTATATACGGTAACCTGTATGGCCACAGATAAAGTTTCAACCACATATATTATACCTGCAATAAGGATAAACAGAGGCATTTTAAGAATAAACGCGCAGGCTACAACAAATCCTCCCAAGGCAAGCGAACCGGTATCTCCCATAAACACCTTAGCAGGATAGGCATTAAATATCAGAAACGCTAAAAGTCCGCCTATCATTGCTCCTCCGGCAGTTACAATACCGTTTCCGGCCGCATACGCGCACATAGTGAAAAATACGCAGACAATAAGCGTAACACCATCTGCAAGGCCGTCCAAGCCATCAGTAAGATTAACTCCGTTAACAGTAGCCAGAACTGCCACTATACAGAAGGGAATATACAGTAATCCTAAATTTAATGTAGCTCCGCCTGCGAAAGGAATATAAATTTCCGTACCAACGCCGGATTTAAAAAGATAAAAGATAAATAAGGCACAGACGATAAGCTGGCCTATTATTTTCTGCATAGGCTTAAGTCCGAGCGAACGCTTTTTAACGACCTTAATATAATCGTCTATAAAACCAATGAGCCCAAAACCCAGTGTTACAAGTATTACTGCAATAGTTTCGTGGGTTGGGGTCATAAAAACAGCAGACAGCGCAAAGGCGATAAGAAAAGAAATGCCTCCCATTGTTGGCGTCCCCGTTTTCTTTAAGTGCGTCTCGGGGCCATCGTCGCGAACCGTCTGACCGAATTTAAGCCTATGCAAAAACGGTATAAGCATTGGGCATATAAATATGCCTAGCATAAAAGCTATTATTAATGTATAAATTCCTTTTATTAATAAATTCATTAGTATTACTCCTTTGATTCAAACCTCAAAACTTCTTCAGGTAATCGGCAATTTTATTAAAATGCATGCTGTGAGATGCTTTTAAAAGTATAGTTCCTCTTGGTATAAAGCCTGATTTCAAAAATTCGTCAACCGTATGAAAATATCCTGAGTTTTTCATTCCTGCATCTTTTACGCCGTCGTAAATATTAACTGAATCATTCCCAATAGCCGTTACTCCGTTAATTCCCTTTGCTGCCGCATAGATGCCGATTTCTTTGTGCATTTCTTTTGAATAATCTCCAAGCTCAAACATATCTCCAAGAATTGCGTATTTTTCTCCTGAGCAGGAGGCCAAAACGTCTATAGCCGCCTTAGTTGATACAGGATTGGCATTATATGAATCGTCTATCAATACCGCCCCGTTTGAAAGGCTGAACCTTTCCATTCTCATTCCTGTAGGTGCAAAGCTCTCCAGCCCTCTTTTTATATCATTTATATCCATATTTTGTATAACGCCAACCGCTGCTGCCGCCATAGCATTATATACCATATGTCTGCCTGGTACAGATATCATTGTATCAATGCAGCCCTTTGGCGTATGAATTGTACACTTTACACCTTCTAGGCCCATAGGTTCTATATCAGAAGCCCATATAACACTAATTATCAATACATTATATTTTTCATTCTCTATATTTACCTTTTGAGAGTCTATATACTATTTATATGTATGAATAGGCGCATGCATTTCTGAAAAGAAAGGAATAAAAGTGATTA
Organism: uncultured Eubacteriales bacterium; assembly: GCA_900546215.1. GTDB lineage: Bacteria > Bacillota > Clostridia > Lachnospirales > Anaerotignaceae > Metalachnospira. The sequence goes on from URCD01000080.1 coordinate 11,145, forward strand.
GGGTTTAGTGATAAGTGATTAGCACCATTCGGTATATTATTTTTT
>URCD01000081.1 GCA_900546215.1 uncultured Eubacteriales bacterium
ATTTACCTCAGATACCACAATTGGTCCTCCTATTTTTTCAATTTTGATAGAAACGGCACGTTTATATCTATCGGACGTGCAACTCTATCTTTTACAGGATTTCTCAGATGTACTCAATAGCAGAGTCTCTCCTTCGGCTCAGATTGCTGCTGACAGCCTGAAAGGGTTATGGGAGGATTATTGCAGTTACAAAAAGTGCGGAAATTCTACAATTCACAAACCACTAAAGGCACTGTATACACTATGGAGTGAATTCGAGTCTCCCCAATCTTCTCTTTACACATCTTATATATGCCTTTTAAAAAATGCAGACAGATGGCGAGTGAAGAAACTCATAGAATCCATCATTGAAAATGTACATGTCAGGAATGGAAGAATAAGAAAAATAGATTTTAAATAATTAGCCAGATGTGCTAAAGTCAATTTGATTCATTAAAAACAAAGCTAACTTCCTACATATTATCTTTAGAAAGGTAGGTAAAAAAATGGACGAAATCGAAAAAACAATACAGTTTTCACAATCTAGAATGCAATCTCTCAGCATTTTGCTATTAAAAGAAAAGCCAGACACCATCTCTTATATTTTTGAAGCATATGAATTGCTTCGTTCCCTGTCCCTTGTAGTGAAGTTACTTAATTATAAACAAATCAAACCAAGTAAGAAAACAGAGTGGAGCATTGATGCCGTACGGTCTATTCTCACAAATCCAATCTATAGCGAATATTCTTTTTTCTTTGACCCCGCCACAATAAAGGCTTGTGAGCGTTGTCAAAGGATATTGAATGAACAGAAGGCTGGAAATGCTCAGACGCACCTGCGTAACTATTGCCATGTGTTTTCTGGACTCCTCTATTGCTCAGTTTGCGGAAGATCCATGAACGCCCGAAGCGGCAAAAGAAAAGAATTGGGACGTTCCCCTGCAAACTACTCTTGTCTTGGGAGACGGAACCACACTTGTAACAGCTGTTATATTTCTGAAAGTGGTCTGGGCGTATTCATATACAACCTGATTTTGAATTTGTATAGAATTTCGATACATACGAAAGATTTCCTTTCAGTGCATCAGATTGAAGAGCTACTTTTAGCACACAATAATTTTCCATCTATTCATCAGATTGCTCCGAACGATTTGAAAATGCTCTTGGAACAGGCTTCTACAGGAAAATTTTCTTTATTTTCAGAATTTTCTTTTCATCCCAGAATAAGCCTGGATATGATCCAGATGCAAAAAGAGTGCGGAATAAATGATTTCGTTTACTTATTGAGTCCTGAACTGGGCATTCAAAAGCTCAATGATTCATTCTATCACGAAAAAAGATTAAACTATTGGGGTCTGATGGATGAGGTAAACCCTTTGATACTAAAAGAATTTTTACAACATTTTGTTACAAGAATCTATGTTGACCACGGGACTGTCTCGTCCATTACATTCAAGAACGATTTTACGCTACATTTTATCATCAGCAATCCTTTTAAAAACTTTACAGAATTCTTTGACATCCAGTAGATTGAGGAAGAAAAACGGCAGCAGCATCCAACACGATGCCACTACCGTTTTTAATTGACTCCTTTAAGACTGATTTCGTAAACAGACTTTTGATAAATTTCAGTCTCAAATCATATTGTCAGCAATCTTTTTTCATAGAATTAATTAGTAATTATCAACAATAACCACATTATATTATTGTCGATAATTACTGATTTTCTCTAATTTAAATAACATACTAACGGGTTTTATACGATCAGCATGGCATCCCCAAAAGAGAAAAATCTATATCTTTCATTAACAGCCGTCCTATAAGTATCAAGTATTGTGTCTTTGCCTACAAGCGCGGCAACAAGCATTATAAGTGTAGATTCCGGAAGGTGAAAATTAGTTATAAGGCAGTCAACAGCCTTAAATTTATAACCAGGATAAATAAAAATTTTTGTCCATCCGCTTTGAGCATGTACAATTCCATCATCATCTGTTACAGATTCAAGCGTACGAGTACTCGTTGTTCCAACCGATATTATTCTGCCGCCGTTTTTCTTGGCATTATTTATTTTGTCTGCTTCTTCCTTCTCCACAATGTAGTATTCCGAATGCATTTCATGGCTTGAAACATCATCTACTTTTACTGGCCGGAATGTTCCCAAACCGACATGAAGAGTTACATGCGCTATTTCCACGCCCATATTCTCAATCTCACTCAAAAGCTCCTTAGTAAAATGAAGCCCCGCTGTAGGCGCTGCTGCCGAGCCCTCATGTACCGCATAAACAGTTTGGTATCGATTTTTGTCCTCAAGCTTATGTGTTATATACGGCGGAAGAGGCATTTCACCAAGTTCATCCAAAATACTTTCAAAAACTCCATCATAATGGAATTTTACAATTCTGTTACCGCCTTCTATAACTTCTAATATTTCTGCTTCAAGTCTTCCGTCACCAAAAGTTATTATGTCTCCCGGTTTGGCTTTTTTCCCTGGATAAGTAAGTACCTCCCAAGTATCCAAATCTTTTCTAACAAGTAAAAGTATCTCAACCCTAGCACCGGTATTTTTCCTTGATCCAATAAGCCTAGCCGGCATAACCTTTGTGTCGTTTATAACAAGACAGTCACCCTTTTTTAAATATCCCTTTATATCTCTGAATGTCCTATGCTCAATCTCCCCTGTATCCTTATGCAGTACAAGAAGCCGTGACGATGCCCTGTCTTTAAGCGGTTCCTGCGCTATCAGTTCCTCAGGAAGTTCATAATAAAAGTCGCTGGTTTTCATTTGTACATCTCCAATTTATTTTACCGTAACACCGGTATAGTAATGCTGTAAAATCTCTTTATATGTAGCTCCATTTTTAGCCATACCATTGGCGCCCATCTGGCTCATTCCAACGCCATGCCCTATTCCGTAGCCATTTATATTTATTGTAGAGCCTTTAGATGATATTACTGTTGTCCCTGTTGATGGTGTTGATACGGTTAATAGGTCGTCAAGGTCCGGTATATCCTCTAAATCAACCTCTTTCCCGTCATATCCATAGGCTTTTGTTCCTGATGCTGTTGAATAAACAACTGCACAGTCAGAGCCTATAACATAATCGTTTCCAACTTCAAAATTTCTCAGTGAAGATGAAACAAATGTGCCAAGTGCTCCGTTAACGGTAACTTCACCTTCGCTGCCGCCTTCAATTGTACCATTAGTTATAGTATAATTGCGGCTGTTGAAGGAATCCCCAATAGCGCCAAATACTGTTCTGCAGGCTTCTAATGTAATTGTTTTAGTTCCGTTTGTGCCTAGTATATCAAGCTTCTGAACTCTTTTTGTCTTATTGTCTATTGTTATTCTCATACCTGTGGCTGAACCTATATTATATCCGTTAGTAGAAATAAGCCTGTCCAAATCAGAAAGTGTAATAGTTCTGCTCCATGTCGGGCAGTTTATCTCCTCACTGTCGTCCACGGGTTTAAGGTAAGCAACCTCTGTGCCCCATACATTTTTAGCGTCTTCTGTATATCCGCCGCTTGAAGAAAAGAATAACGCTTCTATTGGACTGCCGTTGTAATAAATAAGTTCTCCTTCAGTATCAATTACTGCCTGTCTGGTTGTAGAATCCTCGTAGTCATATCCCATATATGCCTGACAGTGAGTAGAATCACAAATATCATATCCTATATCGGATTCCCTATTCCATTTATACAGGGCATATGTTCTCGCAGCACACGCCTGAGCCTTTATTGATTCATATTCATAGCTAGACGGTATTTCAGATGCGACAACTCCATATAGGTATTCTTCCAAGTCTATAACGTTTACAGCTGTTATTGTTCCATCATCGTTCTGCATAAAGTCAATTATGCCTCTGTATGAACGTGCGCCCAAATCAACAACAGGCGTTGAACCTGTACCCATAAAATATGCGTCAGATTCAGCTATAAGAAGAATTGGAGATCCGCCTATATCAAGTATCTCAACCTCATTTGGAGAAAGGGCCTTGCCACCAAGGGCAGATGCAGCACTGTTTGCCGAGGACATATCAGAATATCCATATATTATTACCGCCCAATTATTTTTATAATATCCAGGCAATGCATTTGTGTATCCCTGCGAAATAAAAGACGAAGCCTGAGTCTTAGCATCATCAAATGTTTTTACATCAAGAGGTACTGCAACCTGATAGCTGAGACCTATCCGCATGGTAAAACCTGACGATGATGAAAATTCAGCCATAGTCTCATTAAGTAATGGACTCGTTATGCCATCGTCGCTCCTGACTAACTTTATATTGTTTGATTCTATGAATATTGAAGACTTATCTTCAAAGCTCATTCTCAGCCCCACCCTCAGATAATCAGGAAGTTCGGCAGCCGCAAAGGCGCTTGTTGAAAAGCCTGAAAATATGAGAGCAGCGCTGAAAAGCGCAGCAAAAAATCTTTTAAAATATTTCAACGCAATATCATCCTCTCTTAAGGGAATTGTTATATTATTATAAATTAATATGTCATAAAATGCAAAGCCAAATATGGGAATATTGACAAATCAGTTAAAATATTAATTAAATTTTAAGAAACCATTACAATTTCATGTAGTTTTTCAAGAAAAAAGTCCTGAAAAAATTTCAGGACTTTCAAAAAACAACCTATTTATTTAGCTTTCTGTATCCGCTGTTTTATTAGCAATCTGTCTTCCTTCACTATTCATAGTATAGTTATCTCTTATTATAAGCTCAGATATTGTAACAATTTCATATCCCTTTTCTTTTAAGCCTTTTATAATCGTATCTAGAGCCTCGGGAGTATATTTTGCGTCATTGTGGAACAAAATTATCGAACCATTTCCAAGGTGCTTATGGTCAAGAACCTGTTTAATCTCCGCCTCTGTTCCAAACTCCTTCCAGTCCAAGCTGTCGATATCCCACTGCACAGTGTAATATCCGCATTCCTCCGCTGCTGAAATAACGTCGTTGGTATATTCTCCAAACGGCGCTCTAAAAAGGTCCATCTCCACTCCGGTAAGCTCTTTCACTTTATTTCCAGCTGCGGTAAGCTCCTCCTTAATTTGTTCCTTTGTAAGCTGGCTCATATGAGGATGAGTAGCAGAATGATTGCCTAAATCGTGTCCAGCTTCAGCTATTTTAAGTACTTCATCGGGGTATTTATCAACCCAGTATCCGCACATAAAAAATGTAGTTTTGACATCGTTTTCATCAAGTATTTCAAGAAGTCTGTCAGTGTCGTCAGCTCCCCATGCAGCATCAAAGCTGATTGCTATCTGCGGCTTATCCGTTTCGACACAATAAATTGGAAGCAGTCTCTCTGTTTTAGCCACGGCTGTAGAAAATACGGCCTTAGCCGTAGGCGCAGCTATTTTCACTGCCGCAGCGGCAAAAATAACCAGTGCTGCCGCCGCTATTATCTTCCGTCCTGAAAATTTAAATGTTTTGATAATCAATATGTATCACCCATTATGTTATGTTTATATAAATATATATTCCTTGTTCCTCTTTTAAATTCGGATGTTGACTGTACAAAGTCCAAAGCGTATAATTTATTTAATTTTATTGCGCGAGGTGTAATTATGGCTAGAATATATAATAACGTACTTGAACTTACAGGAAGGACCCCTATAATGGAGCTTCATAAGTATGAAAAAAATTATTGTCCTGGGTCTAGGCTTCTTGCTAAGCTTGAATACTTTAATCCTGCCGGAAGTATAAAGGACAGGGTTGCAAAGCAAATGATACTGGATGCTCAAGCCTCCGGCTTACTAAAAGACGGATACACCATAATTGAACCTACAAGCGGAAATACAGGAATAGGGCTGGCATCCGCGGCGGCTTCACTTGGATATAAGTGCATTCTTGTTATGCCTGATACAATGAGTATTGAGAGGCGTAACCTTTTAAAAGCATATGGAGCCCAAGTGGTATTGTCTGATGGAGCTAAAGGTATGGCCGGAGCCATTGAAAAGGCCGATGAACTGGCAAAAGAGATACAAGGAAGCTTTATAGCCGGACAATTTGAAAATCCTTCAAATCCAAAGTCTCACTATCTAACTACAGGTCCTGAAATATGGGAAGATACTGACGGAAATGTTGATGTATACGTGGCAACTGTAGGAACGGGAGGCACACTCAGCGGAACCGCAAAATATCTGAAGGAAAAAAATCCGAATATTAGGGTTATCGCAGTAGAACCGTCTTCCAGTCCACTTCTATCAAAAGGAAAGGCAGGTCCTCATAAAATACAGGGTATAGGAGCCAATTTTATTCCTAAAATACTTGATACCAAAATATATGATGACATCATTGCGGTAAGTGACGAAAATGCCTATAAAACCGCTAATGCTTTAGCTAAATGTGAAGGTATTCTTGTTGGAATATCCTCTGGAGCCGCTGTATGGGCCGCTGCTGAAATTTCTAAAAAGAAAGAATACTCAGGCAAAAATATTGTTGTAATTCTTCCTGATGCCGGAGACAGATATATGTCAGAAGGCGTTTATAACGATTAAAAAACAGCCGGTTTTTACCGGCTGTTTTACATTTCTATTCCTTTAAGCCCAAGAAGAACAAGATTAAACATTAAATCTGCTACTTCCTCTACTGATTTATCATAGCTCGAATTTACCCAAAGCGCTATTGTATTTATTGCTCCCATAATTATCATGCAATATACGTATTTTTTGTCCTCTTCTCTAATTCCAAGCTCATATTTCTCAACCATTACCTTTTGCATCGCTACACTCATAAGCCTGTATCTGAAATCCGTATCGCTGTTTTTGTCCAGCAGTATTCGGAATGTATCGCCATTATTTTTTACATATGTCAAAAATTCCTCAAGCAGTTTTATTTTTTCTTCGTCTGAGCTCAAATTTCTTAGAAATTCCGCCGTTTTGTCTAAAAGCTCATCCTCTGCTTCTTTCACAAGGGCATACTGGTCTCCATAGTATTTATAGAAAGTGGTTCTATTCACATCGGCGTTTTCACATATTTCTTTTATGGTTATTTTATTTAGCGGCTTTTCTTCCATAAGCTCAAACACACTTTCCTTGAGCAGCTTTTTTGTCATAAGTACTCTTCTATTCTCTCTCATTCCATCCTCCAAAAACAACATTTAAATCAAAAAATCAATTTATCATACATATTTTAATTATTTGTTTAAAATACATCTTCGAGTGTATATCTGTTGGTTGCAAATCTCACTGTTTTGATTATAGTAGATTATAGTAATATAGTCAAGATAAAGGAGTTTTAAAAACTATGTCATACAAAATCATTTTAGACAGCTGCGGTGAACTTACCGATGATATGAAAAGTGCCGGAAACTATACTAATGTTCCGCTTTCCCTTCAGATTGGCGACAGAAACATAATTGACGATGAATCCTTCGATCAGGCTGAATTTTTAAGCCTTGTAGCAGCGACTACTGCATGTCCTAAATCAGCATGTCCTTCTCCTGAGCAGTATATGAGAGCATATGACTGCAGCTGTGAAAGAGTTTATGTCATTACTCTTTCGTCTCAGTTGAGCGGTTCCTATAACAGCGCAAATCTGGCAAAAAAGCTTTATGCCGAAACTAATCCATTTACAAAGGTAGAGGTTATCGACAGCAAGTCAGCTTCAGCGGGAGAAACATTAATAGGCATTAAAATAGCCGAATGTGAAGCTAAAGACATGGAATTTGAAGACATAGTTAGTGAGGCAAACAAATACAGAGACTCTCTTTCTACTATGTTTGTTCTCGAGGACCTCAGTTTTCTTGAAAGAAACGGACGCTTGACCGGAATGAAGAAGCTTGCCGCTAACCTCCTGCACATAGTGCCAATCATGGGAGCTACAGATCAGGGAACAATTTATCAGATGGACCAAGCCAGAGGCATTAAAAAAGCCATGTCCAAGCTCGTTGACAAAATAATTGAGGACTGCAAAAAATGTAACCCTGAAAAACTAATTATAGCCCACTGTAACTGTCCTGAAAGGGCAGAAGATCTAAAAGCAAGAATTCTGGAAAAGGTTTCCGGGCTTACAATATTTATAAATGATACACGCGGTGTGGCAAGTCTGTACGCAGGAAATAAAGGTATTATTGTCGCCTTTTAAACATAGTATTAAACTCTCCGTTTTTTAATCGGAGAGTTCTTTTTATCTTGCAAGCTCTTTGCTTAAATTTACAATGAAGTCCTGAACATTTGTAACTATTCCTCTCGCACTTAGACTTCCCCTGTCACTTAGCTTATTAACCGCAAATTCAGCAATATCTACACAGTAGAAATATACCTGCCTCACTGTGCCGTCATGCATTACCCTATATGATGGAGTCATATTTCCTGTTGCTATTGTATGCAGTGTCGTAGCCATACATATTACAGTTGTTGCGTCTTTTACCTGATTTCTCATAGCATTCTGTGCTTCATAAACATCAGCATGAACGCTTGGAAGAGGTCCGTCATCGCGGATAGAACCTGCTAAAACATAGGGAATATTATATTTTTCACAATTGTATATAATTCCGTTATTTATATTTTCACCCTTGATAAACTCTTTTACAGATCCATAATATCTGACACGGTTTATTGTATCCAGATGATTATAGTGTCCGTTTGGCTGGCTTTCCTGTGTATATATATTCTGGCCAAGAGCCGTATTTAGGTATGCTGCCTCAAGATCATGAGTAGCAAGCGCGTTTCCAGCCAAAACAGCGTGAACAAATCCATGCTGAATCAGACTTGAAAATGCTTCTCTCGCATCCTTATCAAATGTAAAAGCCGGTCCCATTACCCATACTATTTTACCGGCAATACGGTCGTGTCTTAGAAGGTCATACAGCTCGTCATAATCCTTTGAAAAGGCCGTTTCCCTTGAGCGTCCCTGTCTGAAAGCAAATACGTCACTCTCATTTCTTGTTTCTCCAAAGCCGTTAGGATGTACAAAAATTCCCTCTTCGCAGTTTTCCGTTCTTCCGACAACAATTAAATCGCCTTTTTTTATACGCCTGAATTCTCTTACTGCTATTTCATCTTTATCAAATACGGCCACACAGTCCATTCTGCTTTCTTCAGCCAAAAGCCACTTACCATTGATTTTAAAATATTCGGGAAATATACTCATTGCATGATATCCTTCAGGCGCTACACCATCTTTTGGCGCCTCTTTCAAAACAGCCTCCGGGGCATTAATAAACCTCTCCTCATTAAAGTCGGGCGCAGTATAATTTCTTAATATAAAGCTCATAACATTTCCTCCTGTTAATTTCAGACTAACGCTAAAAAAGTGCTCTGGCGGCACCTTCCAAGACCTACGGTACCGACTGAACACTTTTATTTTCTTTATCCGGTGACAAAGAATGTGTTAGAATTATGCTGTAAACAAATTATACCATTTAGCTAAATAACTATCAAGAGTATTAAATCATTGGCCTACCTGAGAGTTTATGTCCTGTATAAATCGTCATAATAAGGCATATACACATTGCTATCGTCCAATACTTATGCTGTTTCATATAATACCTCCTTTTTATAAAAATTAGCATAACCTAACAGTTATGTCAATGCTTTTAAATGTTTTTTATATCACTTTTTTAAATTAATTTGAATTGTAATACTTACGTAAAATTACTTTACTTATTTTAATTCACATGTTATATTAAACCGAATGGACGGTATTCCAAAGGAAACTAAACCATACAGCATATAGATTCAATAACGCACCTTATTCATTTGACGGACTGTATCCATTGGCGAACGGCACTGCTCAAAATGTGGCACGAATCAGGTCTTTTTGTTATCTTATTATTTGGAATTCTATCCATCCGCAGTTATTTACATATTTGTATGTAAATAACAACGGGTGTTTTTTTATGCATCCGGTACCATGATTTTAATCACTAAAGGAGGAAAAACATGAAACCAACAACTAAGGAAGAAAAAAACAGGCAAATAAAAAAAGAAGCCACAGCCACAGCGGTACTTTTTATTATCTGCTTTATTTGGCACGTAGGATTTGGATATGGCCTTTCCGGAAGTCAAATCTATGTGTTTAACCTGCCATTATGGTGGATATTAAGCACACCAGGGGTGTTTGTAATTGGAGTTATAGGAGTTATATTTCTTCTCAAAAAAGTATTTGTTAACTTCGATTTAAACGAGGAAGGAGCTGCTGATGATGACAAATAAACAAATTATCATACTCTCCATTCTAGTTATTTATATGGCTGTTAATATGCTTCTTGGAATAAAAATGAGCCGTCCGTCAGAAAAGGAGGGCAAAAACGGAGGTTTTCTTCAAAACTATTTTGTAGGCGGACGTTCCATGGGAGGCCTCGTTTTAGCAATGACTCTTGTAGCTACATATACAAGTGCCAGCTCATTTTTAGGCGGACCGGGACTTGCCGCGAGTTGGGGTTTGACACAGTCATGGGTAGCCGCAATTCAGATAGGAACGGCCTTTCTTACATTAGGCGTAATAGGTAAAAAAATTGCCATTGTCTCCAGAAGAATTAATGCTGTTACTATAACAGATTACTTTAAAGCAAGATACAATTCACCCGCTGTAGTAATACTGTGCGGAATATGCCTTGTCGTCTTTTTCATAACACAGATGGTTGCTCAGTTTATAGGCGGTGCAACACTTATAGAAACTGTAACCGGGCTTCCCTACTGGGCGGGGCTGGCGCTGTTTGGAACAATAGTAATTCTTTATACATCAATAGGAGGTTTTAAGGCTGTTGTAATTACCGATACTTTACAGGGAATTATTATGACTATAGGAACTTTTCTGCTCTTATTCTTTGTCATTAGAGCAGGCGGAGGAATGACAGAACTGACTTCACAGCTTGACACGTTAAATCCCGGATGGGATTTGCTTGGTAAAGGGCCTTACAGCGGAGGCCTTACAGCGCTTTCACCTGGATATATGATTTCATTCTGGGTTCTAGTCGGAATTGGGGTTTTAGGCCTTCCCCAGACTGCTGTCAGAGGAATGGGATTTAAGGATACACAGTCAATGCATAGGGCAATGCTTTACGGAACAATAGTCGTTGGT
>URCD01000082.1 GCA_900546215.1 uncultured Eubacteriales bacterium
CTAAGATTTGGCATCAACGGCGGCGGAAATGAAAAAACCCAAAAAGAAGTGGCGGATATGCTCGGAATTTCACAATCCTACATATCTCGTCTTGAAAAGAAGATAATATCAAGACTAAAAAAAGAAATGAATAAATTTACATAATTTAGGAGGATAGTATGCTTATTCATGTTGTAAAAACAGGTGAAACGATATATTCTATCGCGGAATATTATGGTGTCAGCGCTGACAGCATAGTTGTGAACAACCAGCTCCAAAATCCAAATAACTTAGTTATTGGGCAGACATTGGTAATACTGTATCCTAAGACTATATACACGGTTACAACAGGTGATACTCTGAATTCCATATCGGAAAAAACAGGTGTTCCGGTAAAAACCTTAAGGAGAAATAATCCTGTACTTAACAGTGGATTATACATATATCCTGGACAGACAATCGTCCTTGAATATGAACAGGAGAAGATAGGAAACCTTGATGTCAACGGCTATGCTTATACCTACATTAATGATGACATACTAGCCAGCTGTCTTCCGTATCTGACATATATCAGTATATTTTCATATGGACTTAGTCCCGACGGGGGACTGATATATGCGGACGATGAAAGACTCTTAAGATATGCCGCTGAATATGGAGTTAAGGCAATTTTGGTACTGACTTCCCTTACAGAGAGCGGTACCTTCAGCAGTGAGAACGTGTCGGCGTTTTTAGAAAGTTATGAAGCGCAGACCAGATTTATAGAAAATATAATTCCGCTCCTAAAGCAGAAGGGCTATTATGGAGTCGATATAGACTTTGAATTCATTCCGCCTCAATATTCTGAGGTGTTTGCAGATTTTATTGGAAGATTAGCCGACGAATTGAATGCTGAGGGGATGATCCTGTTTACGGCGCTTGCGCCAAAAATTTCTGCTGACCAGCCCGGACTTCTTTATGAAGGGCACAATTACAGGCTATTAGGAGAGGCAAGCAATTATGTGCTGGTTATGACCTATGAGTGGGGATATACCTATGGGCCGCCTATGGCCGTGGCTCCGATAAACAGTGTCAGAAGAGTGCTTGATTATGCCATAACTGAAATAGACCCTCAGAAAATATTTATGGGGATACCAAACTACGGGTATGTTTGGACACTGCCGTTTGTTCAAGGTGAGTCAAAGGCTACATCAATATCTAATTATGAAGCCGTTGATTTAGCCGCTGAATTTGGATCAGAGATAAAATTTGACGAGACTGCTCAGTCTCCGACATTTATGTATGACAACGGTCAAATGAATGAAGTTTGGTTCGAGGATGCCAGAAGTATACAGACAAAACTTCTTACAGCATTTGAGTATGGCTTTAAAGGAGTGAGCTATTGGAACCTGATGAGATATTTTCCACAAAATTGGCTTGTTTTAAACGCATTGTTTAACATAAATTCAATAAATTAAAATTCCATTAATTTGGATAGTGTGTTATGTTAAAAATAACGAAAATAAAACGGTCCTATATCTATATTGCATAATACAATAGTCAGAACAACTACTTTATATGCAATGTTTTTGTTATAAAGTTTTAATTGCTCTTTTTTTTGTACAAATAAAATATACAAATGACGGGAGGGCTGTAATATATAGCTAAAAACATTGACAATTTATCTCATTTACTATAAAATATATTCATAGTCGAAGGATAGATTTACTGTCGCTCGACTGTCAAAAATTTAGTTAACACTAGAAGAGAAAGGGAGAAGAGACATGAAGAAATTTATTTCATTAGCTCTCGCATCTGTTATGGTTGTCGCAATGGCAGCAGGCTGCTCATCATCAAAAGAACCTGCAGAGACAAACAAAACTGAAACAGAAGGCGAAGGCGAAGGCACAGAAGGAAAAGTCTATAACGTATGTAACCTTGTAAATGGTAACCTTGGTGATAAGTCATTCTTTGACTCAGCTGAGTCCGGATTACAGGAACTTCAGGACGCAGGACGTATCACACATACTACAATTGAAATGGGCGGTTCGACAGAGGACCAGGCTAAATGGCAGAGCTACCTTGAAGAGGTTTCCGCATCAGGTGAATATGATGTTATCATTTGCGGTACATATCAGATGCCCGATTATCTTAAAAATGTAGCTGAAATGTATCCTGACCAGAAATATATCATCTATGATGATACAACTTATCAGATGGATAACGTTGTAAACTTAAGCTACAAGCAGAACGATTTGGGTTACCTTGTTGGTGTATTCGCAGGATCATTAACAACAGATACATCATTCGCTAATATTAACGAAGACAATGTTATCGGTTTCGTTGGCGGAGTTGACAGCCCTGTTATCAATGACTTCTTATATGGATACATTTTAGGAGCTCAGTCTGTTAACCCTGATGTAAAGGTTGACACAAGATATGTAGGAAACTACATTGACCCTGCAAAAGGAAAAGAACTTGCTGAATCAATGATTAATGACAATAAGTGCGATATCGTTTGGGGTGTTGCAGGCAACTCAGGAAATGGTGCTGCAGAGGCTGCTCAGGAAACTGGAAAAGCTTACTTCATCGGTGTTGACTCTGACCAGGAACAGACATTATCAACAGAGCTTGCTGCTATTACTTTAACTTCAGGCCTTAAAAATGTTGGTCAGTCACTTGTATGGGTATTTGATGAACTTGACGCTGGAAATGAATACTGGGGTCAGCATGTAACTCTTGGTATTAATGAAGGCGGCGTTGGTATCGTTACAGATAAGAACTTTACAACAACTCCTCAGGCTGTACAGGATGCAGTTAATAAAGCAATCGAAGAAGTATCTTCAGGCGCAGTTACAGTTCCTTCAGCTATCGGTGATGAGTCAGGTGCTGTTGAACAGTTAAGAGAATCAGTTAAACCCTAATTGATTTTATAATAAAACACAATAAGGGGAGCAAAAGCTCCCCTTAATTTATTAAAGCCTTAAATAAAAAAATATTCTATTATAATTTTACGCTTTATGGCGAAAAAAACCGTAACATTATGTCGAAAGGTTACATCCGCAAGCATCTGTGCTTTGAAATAATTTTTCATTATCTGAGGGATTATTTGAAGGTACAGTCAATAAGAATGGGCTTTCAATATAAAAACTTACTGTTGGATGTATACTCATTTAATCTTTTAAGCATTTGGATTTTGGTGAAGTATGTATCTTGCTTTTATAATAAAAACAAACTTATTTTTTAAATTGGTTTGTTTTTATTCATTATGGCGAACAGTTAAAAACTATGGGAGGTAGGAGGTCTTTGTCTATGGCGGACATCGAATACGTAGTTCAAATGAAAGGGATAACAAAAGTTTATCCAAACGGAATTGCTGCCAATCAAGGGGTCGATTTCGATGTAAAAAAAGGGGAAATACATGCTTTAATGGGCGAAAACGGAGCAGGTAAATCTACACTTATGAAAATGCTTTTCGGCCTTGAACAGCCAACAGATGGAGAAATTTTTGTTAATGGAGAAAAAGTAAATTTATCTTCACCTACAGTGGCCATCTCCAAAGGAATTGGAATGGTACACCAGCACTTTATGCTTGTTCCAAGCCTTACTGTTGCTGAAAATATGGTTTTGGGCATGGAGCCAAAAAGCAAAGGCTTTATTGACTCTAAAAAGGCTGTTCAGATTACTGAGGAGTATGCTAAAAAGTATAATCTTTATGTAGACCCTAATGCTAAGGTTAGGGATATACCAGTAGGTATGAAACAGAAGGTTGAAATACTTAAGGCACTTGTCAGAGGTGCTAAGATACTTATTTTGGACGAGCCTACAGCGGTTCTGACAACTCAGGAAACTGCAGAATTATTTAAAGAACTGATTAATCTTAAGGATCAGGGACATACTGTAATTTTTATTTCCCATAAGCTTAATGAGATAAAACAGATAACAGACAGACTTACAATTATGCGTGGCGGAAAATCTATGGGAGTATATAATACTGCCGATATTTCTAAGCAGGAGATTTCCAAGCTTATGGTAGGACGTGATGTAGTTCTTACAGTTGAAAAGGATAAAGCGCAGCCTACAGATGTGGTATTAAAAGTACGTGATTTGGAATATACAAACGAGTGGAATAAAAAAATGCTGGACAAGCTTTCTTTTGATGTTCGCAAAGGAGAGATACTTGGTGTTGCCGGAGTTGAAGGAAATGGACAGAGAGAGCTTGTTGACATGCTTTTTAACCTCAATGTTCCTGATTCAGGCACAGCAACTGTAAATGGAGAGAATATCATTGGAGTATCTCAGAGAAAAATACGTGATATGGGTGTTTCACTTATACCGGAAGACCGTATGACATTTGGAATTGCTGGAGCGGGCACAATTGAGGAAAACCTCATCAGCGACAGATGTTCGAAAAAAAGATATAACAATGGACCATTGTTTAACATTAAAAATATGCATGAGGACAGCGATAAGCTTATTGAAGATTATACCGTATTATGTAAATCAAGAAAACAGCAGGTTGGGATGCTTTCGGGTGGTAATATCCAGAAGGTTGTAGTTGCACGTGAATTTTCAAGCGAGCCGGGACTTATAATAGCTGACCAGCCTACACGAGGAATTGACGTTGGTGCGACAGAATTTATACGTAAAAAACTTGTTGAACTCAGCCGTGAGGGGGCAGCGGTATTACTTGTATCAGCAGACCTTAACGAAGTTATGGAGTTGTCGGACAGTCTTATTGTAATGGTTAACGGTAAAATAGCCGCATACTTTGATGATACTTCTGTTTTGGATGACACAATAATGGGTGAATATATGCTCGGACTTAAACAGCAGTCTGATGAAGAAGTAAGGAGGGTTCAGCATGGAGAATAAGCATATGATGGCATTTGAGTTCATTCGTGGACTTGTTGCCATATTAATTGCCATTGCGGTTGCTTTTATATTTATTTTTATATGCGCTGACGACCCAGGAAAAGCGCTTGAGTGCCTGCTTGTTAAGCCAATAATAAGCAATGGAGCTCTAAATACTAAGTCTATATTAACTATACTTGGACGTACAACTCCTATTATTTTTACTGGCCTTGCTGTTTGTGTTATGTTCTCGGCAAATCAGTTTAACCTTGGGGCTGAAGGTGTTACAATGCTCGGCGGCTTTGTAGGCTCCCTTATAGGCATTTATGTACCTATGGCAGCAGGGGTTCATTCATTTGTAGCTATACTTACAGCAGCTGTAGCCGGCGGCCTTGTAATGCTTATACCTGCTTTGGTTAAGGTTAAGCTAAAGGCCAGCGAGATGGTAACATCACTTATGCTTAACTATGTTATTCTTTATATTGTACTGCATTTTCTTAATAACGTGTTTGCAGACAGGTCGAAGGGAGCTACTCAGACATTCCCGTTTGAGCTTACTTCTAAAGTAGGCACCGTTGTTCAAGGGACAGAGCTTACTTATGGATTTTTTATTGCTCTTATAGCTGCTGTTATAGTAGCGATCTTTATGTACCGTACAAGATGGGGATATGCAATAAGAATGATTGGTATAAATGAATCATTTTCTAAATACTCAGGAATTAAGGTTGGAAGTATAATTATAGTTTCTCAGATTATAGGAGGATTTCTTGCCGGAGCCGGAGGTGCTATAGAGGTTCTTGGACGTGATATTACATTCCGTTGGCTTGACCTTCCAGGCTATGGCTGGACAGGCGTTACAGTAGCGATACTGGCAAAAAACAATCCAATTATGGTGCCTTTTGCCGCATTGTTTATTGCATATCTTAACAGAGGCTGTGAGCTTATGGCTATTTATGCTGGTGTTCCTGCCGAGATGATAGATATTATACAGGCAGTTATATTCCTCTTCTTCGCAGCGGAACAGTTCCTTTCAAGGTATCGTCAGAAACTGGTTGTTAAGGATGCTAAGGATGAAATAATAAGGAAAGCTGAAATGAAAGGAGAGAACGCATAATGTTTGAGCAGTTAATGAACATGATATTTACTGCCAGCTTCGGCTACGCAATTATTCGTATAACATCTCCTATCCTGTTTGCTGCCCTTGCATCTGTAATTGCTGAAAAGGCCGGCGTTACTAATATCGGTCTTGAGGGTACTATGATGTTCTCCTCATTATTTGGAGTTTTGTTCGCTTACTGGACAAATAATTGGTTTATAGGAGTGATTGCCGCCATAGTTGTCGGCATGCTTATAGGTCTTCTTATAGGTGTATTTGCGCTTAAGCTTAAAACAAATATTATATTAGCTGGTACAGCAATTAATATTGCCGGTTCCGGCGGTACTATATTCCTTCTTTATCTTTTCACAGGACTTAGAGGAAATACAGCAAATCTCACAACTCCTCAAATGCTCACACCTAAAATTAATATTCCTCTTATAAAGGATATTCCGGTGCTTGGAAATATTTTGTCAGGACATTCAATACTGACTTATATTTCATTTATTCTTGTTATTGTTGTATGGATTATGCTTTATAAAACGGCGCTTGGACTTCGTATCCGCGCTGTAGGAGAAAATTCAAACGCCGCCGACTCGGTTGGTGTAAGCGTACTTAGAACACAGTATATAGCTATTATGCTTTCCGGTGCCCTTGCGGGAATAGGCGGAGCATATATGTCAATGTACTATTCACAAAGCTGGAATACAGGTATTGTCGCTGGACGAGGATTTATAGCTCTTGCAGCACAGGCAATGGGACAGGGAGAGCCTGTTGGAGCAATGTTTGCTTCACTGTTGTTTGGATTTGCAAGTGCTCTTGGAAATAAGATGGAAGGGCTTCCAGGATTTTCATCGTATCTTGTCGCTGCAATTCCTTACGCGGTAACAATTATAGGATTGGCAATATATGCTGTTACTCAGCTCAAAAAAGCAAAGAAAAAATCATGAGAATTCAGTTTGGAGGGTGCTAAAATGAAAAGAATACCAGTTATTCTTGACGGCGACCCTGGACATGATGACGCAATAGCATGGGTGCTGGCTAACGCCAGCCCCATGCTTGATATTAAGGCGGTTACATCTGTCTGCGGTAACCAGACAATGGAGAAAACAACTTATAATACACTTCGTATCTGTACTCTTATCGGACTTAATGTTCCGGTAGCTAAAGGCAGGATAAAGCCTCTTTTAAAGGAGCCGATGGTTGCCCCAAATGTTCATGGACAGTCTGGCCTTGACGGGCCTAAGCTTCCTGAACCGGCATTTGAAGTGTCTGATATGGACGCTGTTACCCTTATGGCTAAAATAATTGAAGAAAGCGACGAACCAATAACTTTGGTCCCAACAGGTCCATTAACAAATATTGCTTCTCTTTTTTTGGCTCATCCGGAGCTTAAGAGCAAAATCGAACATATATACATAATGGGCGGCGGAATACATCACGGAAACTGGGCTCCTGCAGCCGAGTTTAATATTCAGGTTGACCCTGAAGCTGCTGACATAGTATTTAGAGGCGGAGTACCTATAACAATGGCAGGTCTAGACGTAACGGAAAAGGCGCAGATTTATCCAGAAGAATTTGAAATAATGAGAAACTTAGGCAATCCTGTTGCAAAAACTGTGGCTGAGTGGTTTGATTTCTTTTTCCAATATCATAAGTCAAAAGGATATCGGGGAGCAGCAGTACATGATGCAGTTGCAGTAGCCGCTATAACTAACCCGGAGATATTTGAAGTGAAAGATATGTATGTGGAGGTAGAAACAGAAGGGGATTACTGCCCCGGTGCAACTATCGGAGATATAAAAAATAGATATGAAAAAGAACCAAACGTCCATGTATTGTGGAATCTTGACAGAGACGCGTTTGCTAAGATCCTGATAAACGCCTGTGCAAGCTACGGGGAGGTGGCTAAATAATGATACCTGTTTTTATTGACTGTGATCCGGGAGCAGATGATATTATAGCTCTTCTCCTTGCAGCGAATATGCCAGAGATAGATATAGTGGGAATTGGAGCGGTTTGCGGAAATGTTGAGTGTGATAAAACTTTCGTTAACGCGCAGAAGACGGTTGGAGTTATAGAAAAGAAAATTCCTGTATATAAGGGCGCTGACACACCTTTAATGCGTGAGCTTGTTACAGGAAAGTATGTCCATGGAGAAGATGGCATGGGAGGCCTTGCATCGTCAGTAGAAATGCCTGATATAATTCCAGAAAAGGAAAAAGCATGGGATGCTTTGTACCGAGAGGCTAAAAAGTATAATGGTGAGCTGGTTCTAGTTGCTGTTGGGCCTATGACTAACATTGCAATAGCGCTTGCAAAGTACAAAGAGCTTCCATCACTTCTCAAGAAAATTGTTATTATGGGAGGAGCCGCCGCGTATGGAAATATTACTCCCGCCGCTGAATTCAATATATATGTTGACCCTGAAGCCGCTGAAATGCTTTTCAAATGCGGAACGCCGATATATATGTTTGGACTTGATGTAACTGAAAAGGCTGTCCTTCTGCCAAACGAAGTAGAGGAAATAGGCAAGATGAATTCGAAACAGGCAAAGTTCTGCTATAGTATATTGAAAAATACAATGAAGTTTTATCTTGACCATGGCCAAGAGGGAAACTGTATGCATGACCCGTGTGCGGTGATGTATCTAGCTTATCAGGTAAAAAAGCCGGTGTATGTGTTGAGACAAAGGGAAGAATAACAAGAGGAAAAACTGTATGCGATTTGTATACGGACGTTAAATTCCCATTCCAAAATACATATGTTATGACAGATGTTAACAGGGAAGAATTTGTAAATAAAGTATTAGAGCTAATAGGCAGGTATTAAAAAAGGGGGAAGTGTGACGGACACACTTCCCTTATATTACTTGCCGGGTTTATCAAGCTTTACAAAGGCTTCAAGGGCAACAATTATTTCATTCTTTTCACCTGTCATAGATAGATTTTCACCATCGGCATAGCTTCCTATACTGTCTGCTGTATCTTCTCCGCAGGCAACAACATTATTAAGTATTGAGGCCGTTTTTATGCCTCTCAGCCTGCCAACGGTATATAGTGTTGACGTCTCCATGTCGCTGCCAAGAACACCTCGTTTTGACCAGAAATCATTTATTTCGTCTTCGTTGTCAATATAAAAACTGTCGTGGCTTCTGGCAAGCCCTATATGATAGGGAAAGTTATTTTCAATGGCTGCCTCTATGCAGTAATTAAAAAGGAATGTATCTGGAACTGCAGGATATTTAAGATCTACATAGGTCTGTGATGTCCCGTCGTCGCGGACTGATGCGTTTACAAGTACTAAGTCGCCTACCTTAACAAACGGCTGTACAGCGCCGCAGCTTCCTATTCGTATCATAGCTTTAATACCGATATTTTTAAGCTCTTCAACCGCAATCGCAGTTGAAGCTCCACCCATGCCAGTGGATATAGCAAGTACTTTGACACCTTTATAGAATCCTGTAAGGCATTTGTATTCGCGGTTAAAGCCAAGCTCAATAACATCGTCCAGATATAAAGCTATTCTATCAACCCTTGCCGGATCGCCGGGCATGATGGCATATTTAACATTCAAATCATCACTTAATCTTATATGCGCTTGAAGTTCATTCATATTAATCCCTCCTGTAAACTATTGTTAACATCAGGATACAACAAATGTGGTTTGATATCAAGAAGATTAATTGACAAACATTGTTAAAAAGCCGATAATAATAGAAGCAAAAATTTAATTATTGGGAGTATAGATAATGGGTATATTGTATTTGTTTTTATCGGGTATTTTTAACAGTATAATGGTATCATTTAATGGACAGCTTGGAATATATCATTCCTTGTTTGTTGTGACATTTTTTGTACATATTATTGCTGCAGTTATATTGTTTATTTATATACCTGTCGTACAGCATAAAAAAATAACTTTTAAGGGCGTCCCTCCGTATGTATACACAGTCGGATTGCTTGGAGTTACAATTGTAGCCGCCAGCAGCTGGTGTACAAGAACTATCGGGGCAACCGCAGTATTATCTCTTTCAGTTACAGGACAAATGGTTTGCTCAGCTATTTTTGACCATTACGGTTTTTTTGGCGTCAAGAAAATTAAGTTCAAAAAAGAGCAGATACCTGCCTATATTCTTGTAATTATAGGAATAATGCTTGTTATAAATGGCTGAGGGGGACAAAATATGATTGCTTATGTTGTTGTAGCTGTGGCGTTGGGAATTTTAAATGTTTTTAATAAAATGGTAAATGTTAAGGCATCTGAATATCTTGGAAATACAAATGGTACATTAATTAATTATTTTGAGGCAACGATAATATCATTAATAATATTGATGTGCACCGGACATGTTAACGAACTGACTGTCGAATACATAAAAACTGTGCCTTTTTATTTGTATCTTGGAAGTATAGCCGGACTTGTAGCCCTTATTTTCCTGGTAACAGGAACGAAGAAATCTACAGTAATGGTATCAACTGTCGTGGTGCTTATAGGACAGCTTGCTACGTCTATTGTACTTGACTGCATATTTTTTCAGGAGGACTTCAGTATTACTAAGGTTATCGGAATATTTTTTGTTATAGCGGGTATGACATTCAGAGAAAGAATTATAAAAAAATCAGAAGAAACGGTTAGTAATTAAGGGGAGGGATAATAAAATGAAAATATTAAATTTAGGTTCTCTTAATATTGATTATGTATATAAGGTCGATAAATTTCTTCTTCCGGGGGAGACAAAGTCTTCACTTTCACTAAATGTCCATTGCGGTGGAAAAGGTCTTAATCAGTCAATAGCGGCTGCCAAAGCAGGAAATGAGGTTTATCATGCGGCGTTCCTTGGACACGATGGGGAAATGCTTAAAAAAGCAATGAAGGATAACGGAGTAAACGTTGAAATGATAAAAAACCATAATGAGACAAGCGGACATGCAATAATTCAAGTTGATGAAAACGGGCAAAACTGTATCCTTCTTTACGGCGGAACTAATCAATGTC
>URCD01000083.1 GCA_900546215.1 uncultured Eubacteriales bacterium
CGTTATCACAGTTCCTATGCTTACAATAGGACATAAGAAAAATAAAGAATACATTGCGGCTCATCCTGAAAGCCTAGAGTAAAAGAAATACCGTCTGCCAACAGGCAGACGGTATTTTTCATTTATGGCAGACTTAAGTTTCGGTACTGCAGAGCTTCAGCGGCATGCTCAAGCCTTATTTTACTGCTTCCATCAAGGTCGGCTATTGTTCTTGCAACCTTCAGTATTTTATGATATGCCCTTGCGCTTAAACGCAGGCTGTCAAAGGCGGCCTTAATAAGCTCCGCCGCGTCATTGTCCATTACACAGTATTTTTCTGTCTGAGATGACGTCAGCTGGGAATTAAAGAATATTCCGTCGTTATTGTACCTTTTTAGCTGTATATCTCTTGCGGCTGAAACTCTGCTTTTTATTTCGGCTGAACTCTCTGATTTTGTTTTTTTACTCAGGTCATTGTATGAAACATCCGGCGTTTCGGCAAATATATCTATTCTGTCAAGAAGAGGGCCGGATATGCGCTTCCTGTATTTTGCTATTTCGCTTGTTGAGCAGTGACAGCGGCTGTCCCCAAGATAACCGCAGGGACAGGGATTCATAGCTGACACAAGCATAAATTTTGACGGATATGAAACGGTTGAGTTTACCCTTGCTATTGTTACATGACCGTCCTCCATTGGCTGCCTCAATGCCTCAAGAACACTGCGCTTAAATTCAGGGAGCTCATCAAGAAACAGCACACCATAATGGGACAGGCTGATTTCTCCGGGTTTTGGCACGCTGCTGCCTCCCGTTAAGGCAATTGCTGAAACAGTGTGGTGAGGAGAACGGAAGGGACGTGACGTTATAAGTGATTTTCCGCTCTCTAAAAGTCCCGATACACTGTAGATCTTAGTTATTTCCATACTTTCGTCAAAGGTCAGGTCCGGCAGAATTGATGGAAGACGCCTTGCAAGCATAGTTTTTCCGGTTCCTGGATGTCCGCACAGAAGTATATTGTGGTAGCCAGCCGCGGCAATTTCCATAGCCCTTTTTACATATTCCTGTCCCTTAACGTCTGAAAAGTCGGGACTGCCGGCGGAACTTATGTTATTAAAAAGACTATCAATATTTACTGTATGCCTTTTAAGCTCAATGCTTCCTTTAAAATATTTTATTAGCTGCTGTATGCTCTTGGCAGGATAAACCTCCATTCCCTCGACCAGGGCAGCCTCATCGGCATTATCCTCAGATACTATACATTTTTTGATTCCTGATTTATACGCGCTGTACATTATTGGAAGGATACCGTTAACTCCCTTAATTCCTCCGTCAAGGGAAAGCTCCCCGGCCATAATATATCCTCCCGCATTTACATGGTCTATTATATTCATGCTGGCTAATACACCGACAGCTATAGGCAGGTCGAAAGATGGCCCCTCTTTTTTTGTATCAGCAGGGGCGAGGTTAATGGTAATTCGCTTTGCAGGCAAAGCAAATCCTGAATTTTTTATGGCTGTACGCACCCTCTCCTTCGATTCCCTTACAGCCGAGCCGGGAAGCCCTACAATTTCAAAGCACGGAAAGCCGTTTGAAATGTCGACCTCAACATGGACGGTATATCCATCTATTCCGTTTACTGCTCCGCTTAACATTTTAGACAGCATAAAAGACCACTCCTTGTCGATAAATGTCTTACTTTAAATATATCATAACAACCGTGGCAAAATATAGCAATACGCCTGCAATATAATATGAAAAAAATATTTGTATTGAATTTGAAATGAAAACAATATATTATAGAGGTCGTGTTAAACTGTTTAATTTTTGTAGGGTGACTGCCGATGAATAAGGATAATTTTTATATGTGGCTAGGCTGCATTAAGGGAATGAACAATAGTAAACTAAATGCTCTTATTGAATATTTTGGCTCTGCGGAGGAAATATATAAGGCTGAAAGCCGGGAGCTTTTGGCAGCGGCTGATACTTCCCTGGCTGAAAATATAATAAAGGCAAGAAAAACTAAAAGCCTGGAAAAGCTTATGGAAGAACTTGATAAATCAGGGGCAAAGTATATTGCGAATTTCGACGAAAATTTTCCTGAAGGACTAAAAAACATTGACGATATTCCAATCGGCATATATTATAAAGGAATACTTCCCGCTAGAAACAGCAGATTAGTTTCCATGGTAGGCTCAAGGCGCTGCACTGAGTATGGCAGAATGGCCGCTCTTAAGATTGCCGGAGATTTAGCTGATAACGGGATATTAATAGTAAGTGGAATGGCAGCGGGAATTGATTCATATTCCCATGAAGGAGCACTCAGACACAAGGGGCTTACAGCGGCTGTTTTTGGCACGGCTATAGATAAATGTTATCCTCCGGAAAACAGGAGCCTTATGGAAAGAATTATTGAAAACAACGGATGCGTTATATCTGAATATGGCCCTGGCCAAGCAACATATGGCACCGATTTTGTAAAGAGAAACAGAATAATAGCCGGAATGTCGGAGGTACTTATAGTTGTGGAGGCCGAAATTAAAAGCGGCACAAATTCAACCGTTGACGACGCCATAAAATATAATAGGAGTGTTTTTGCGGTGCCGGGAAGTATTTTAAGTAAATACAGCGAAGGTACAAACGCACTTATACGGGACGGCTGTCCTCCTGTAACCAGCTATAAAGATATTTTGCTGGAAATGGGAATTGACGAAAAGCCATGCCGAAAAACTAAAAATAAGAAAGAGAAATCAGATATTGACGGAGTGAGTGAAAACGGAAGATTGATTTTAGCGGCGCTTGACAAAGAGGCATTGGATTTTGATACTCTGGCCGCTGAAACCGGAATACAGGAGAGTAGGCTCAGAACGGAGCTTACATTGCTGGAAATCAGAAAACTTATAATGAAGCTTCCCGGACAGAGATATAGATTGATATTGTAGGAGGTACACAAGTGGCTAAAACTGCGACAAGCGATGCTGCTGATAAAATAACGACAGCGAAGGAAAAAACAGCTAAGAAACCCGCCGCTAAAAAAACAGCGGCAAAAAAAACAACGAAAAAAACAACCAAAGGTGTAAAGAAGGCTAAAAAGAATCTTGTTATAGTTGAGTCTCCGGCAAAGGCAAGCACTATAACTAAGTTTTTGGGCAAGAATTATACGGTCATGGCATCTATGGGACATGTGCGCGACTTGCCTAAAAGCCAGCTTGGTATAGATATAGACAATGATTATGAGCCGAAATATATAACTATAAGGGGAAAGGGCGAGCTTTTAAGTTCATTAAGAAAAGAAGCAAAAAATGCCGACCATATATATCTGGCGACTGACCCTGACCGCGAGGGTGAAGCTATCAGCTGGCACCTTATGACGGCGCTTAATCTGGATGAAGAAAAAACAGACAGAATTACGTTTAATGAAATAACTAAGGATGCCGTGGAAAAATCCATTAAAAGTGCAAGGGGAATAGATATGAACCTTGTTAACGCCCAGCAGGCTAGACGTGTGCTTGACAGATTAGTTGGCTATCCTGTCAGCAATCTTCTGTGGCAGAAGGTAAAGGGAAGATTAAGCGGCGGACGTGTGCAGTCTGCTGCGCTTAAAATGATATGCGACCGCGAGGATGAAATAAGAAGCTTTATTCCGGAAGAATACTGGACAGTAAGCTCCTTTGTTGCCGACAGCGTCGGAAACAGGTTTGAGGCGAAGCTTTACGGTACGCACGAGGCAAAGCTGGAGCTTAAAAGCAAGGAAGAAACCGACAAGGTGCTCAAAGATGTTGAAGGAAGCGACTTTGTTGTTAAGGAAATTAAAAAGAGCGAAAAAACAAGAAAGCCGTATCCTCCTTTTACA
Organism: uncultured Eubacteriales bacterium; assembly: GCA_900546215.1. Lineage (GTDB taxonomy): Bacteria > Bacillota > Clostridia > Lachnospirales > Anaerotignaceae > Metalachnospira. Next base: position 3,830 of record URCD01000083.1, read on the forward strand.
ACCAGTACACTTCAGCAGGAAGCCAGTAAATATCTGAATTATACAGCTCAGAAAACTATGATGCTGGCACAGCAGCTGTACGAGGGTATTGAAATAAAGGGCGAAGGTACTGTCGGTCTTGTATCTTACATCAGAACCGACTCCGTAAGGGTATCAGACGAGGCTTACGGACAGGTAACCGAATATATCAGGGAAAATATAGGTGACAAATATGTGCCCGCAGAGAGAAACGTTTATAAGACAAAGAAAAACGCTCAGGACGCTCATGAGGCTATAAGGCCGACATACTCGTCTAGAACACCGGAAAGCCTCAAGGCATCCCTTACAAATGACCAGTTTAAGCTTTATAAGCTTATATGGGAAAGATTTGTATCCAGCCAGATGGCTCCTGCGGTATATGAAAGCATGGCTGTATCTATAGAGGCGGGTGAATATATTTTCAGAATCAACGCGTCAGCCATTAAATTTAAGGGATTTCTTGAGGTATACAATAGGGTCGAGGAAACTGAGAATATCGCTAAATTCCCTAAAATAACTGAAAATTGTGTTCTTAAGCTTGAAAGCATAGTGCCTGAACAGCATTTTACTCAGCCGCCTGCCAGATATACTGACGCTTCTCTTATCAAGACTATGGAGGAGCTTGGAATAGGACGTCCAAGTACTTACGCGCCAATACTTGCTACAATAATAACAAGGAACTATGTGGCAAAGGAGAAAAAAGCAATTTTCCCCACCGAACTGGGCGAGATAGTAAACGATATAATGAAGGAGTATTTCCCTGAGATTGTTAATATCAGCTTTACTGCTGAAATGGAGGACGAACTCGATAAGGTAGAGGACGGCTCCGACGAATGGAAGCAGGCTATAAGAGAGTTTTATCCAATGTTTAAGTCTCAGCTTGAAAACGCTATGGAGAAACTTGAAAAAATAGAAATAAAAGATGAGGAAAGTGATGTTGTCTGCGAAAAATGCGGCAGAACAATGGTCATAAAGCTTGGCAGGTACGGTAAATTTTTAGCCTGTCCGGGATATCCTGAATGCAACAATGCAAAGCCTTATTTTGAGTCTGCCGGAGTTGACTGCCCTAAATGCGGCGGAAAAATTCTTAAAAAGAAGTCTAAAAAGGGAAGGACATACTATGGATGCGAGCATAACCCCGAATGCGATTTTGTTTCATGGGATAAGCCTGCTAAGGAAAAATGTCCTAAATGCGGATCATATATGGTTGAAAAAGGGCATGACCCAGTGAAGCTTGTATGCTCTGACCAGAAATGCGGCTTTGTAACTGAAAATAAGGAAGAAAATGAAGATTAAGCGCTAAATCTGCTGCAAAATGTGAAAATTGGATTTGGATATTGTGAAAAGCCCGATAAATTCGGGCTTTTTTGAAAAAAGTTTAAAAAATCTGTTGTATTTGCAGATGTTTAATGATATAATATCTGCCGTAACTAATTTAAAGGCAACTAATTAAAACACACGCATTTGACTCGTCCACAGGGTGCTCCTGCTCGGAGTTTTGAGGGATTGGATAATGCGGAGGTAAAAACCTAGGAGGTAAATTATGAGCGTAATTTCTATGAAACAGTTATTGGAAGCCGGTGTTCATTTCGGACACCAGACAAGAAGATGGAACCCTAAAATGGCTCCCTATATCTTCGCTGAAAGAAACGGTATATATATTATCGATCTTCAGAAAACAGTTAAAAAAGTTGATGAGGCTTATACAGCAGTATCAGATTTTATTAACGACGGAGGAGAAATCCTTTTTGTAGGAACAAAGAAACAGGCACAGGAATCAATTAAAGAAGAAGCTGAAAGATGCGGCATGTATTACGTTAACGAGAGATGGCTTGGCGGCATGCTTACAAACTTCAAGACAATCCGTACTAGAATTGCAAGACTTAAAGAGCTTGAGAAGATGCAGGAAGACGGAACATTTGACGTTCTTCCCAAAAAGGAAGTTGCGGTTCTTCTTCATGAGAAAGAAAAGCTTGACAGAAACCTTGGCGGTATCAAGGAAATGACAAGAATTCCTGACGTTATGTTTGTTGTTGACCCCAGAAAAGAAAAAATCGCTATTCAGGAAGCGCATATCCTTGGAATTCCTGTTGTAGCTATTGTTGATACAAACTGTGACCCCGAAGAAGTTGATTATGTAATCCCCGGAAATGACGACGCAATCCGTGCCGTTAAACTTATAGCTTCAAAGATTGCTGACGCCGTTATCGAAGCAAAGCAGGGCGAGCAGCAGACAGCTGAGGCTGAAACACCCGAAGAAGCTGAATAATCACTAATATACGGAGGTATTATAAAATGGCAATTACAGCTAGCATGGTTAAGGAACTCAGAGAAATGACAGGCGTTGGTATGCTTGACTGCAAAAAAGCACTTGCTGAAACTGACGGCGACATGGAAAAGGCAGTAGAATATTTAAGAGAAAAAGGACTTGCCGCATCAGAGAAAAAAGCAGGACGTATTGCTTCAGAGGGCTTATGTCTTTCATATCTTACAGATGATAAGAAAACAGGCGTTGTTGTAGAGGTTAACTCAGAGACAGACTTCGTCGCAAAAAATCCCGTGTTCAGAGAATATGTTCTTCAGGTTGCAGAGCAGATTGCTGGCTCACAGGCCGCTGATGTTGATGCACTTCTTACAGAAACATGGAAATTTGACACATCATTGTCAGTTGCCGAGGCTCTCAGCAGCAAGGTGGCAGTTATAGGTGAGAACCTTAAAATAAGAAGATTTGAGAAGTATGAATTAAAAGAAGCAGGAACAATTGTTTCTTATATTCATGGCGGCGGAAGAATCGGCGTTATGATTGAATTAGCATGCGATAATGCTACAGAGGCTGTTGAGGAGATGGGCAAGAATATTGCTATGCAGATTGCAGCTCTTAATCCTCAGTTCATCTCAGTTGATGATGTTCCCGCTGAATTTGTTGCAAAAGAAAAAGAAATCCTTACACAGCAGGCTATGAACGATCCTAAAAACGCTTCTAAGCCCGCTAACATCATTGAGAAGATGATTGAGGGAAGACTTAATAAGGAAATGAAGGAAATTTGCCTTGTTGAGCAGCCTTACGTAAAGGATGGCGATTTAACAGTTAAAAAATATATCGAGTCTGTAGCCAAAGAGGCAGGCGCATCTATATCAATTAAGAGAATGGTACGTTTTGAGACTGGCGAAGGCCTTGAGAAAAAAGAAGAAAACTTTGCTGAAGAGGTTGCTAAAGCAGCAAAATAAGTAAAACTATTAAAAGCACATTACTTAATGTAATGTGCTTTTTTATTTCAAGTGCCCATATTTTGTTCATGCACAAGGGATATTATTAAATATAATTGACAATATCAATTTTACCAGATAATAAAAAGTGTTACAAAATTTTTTTTATTATATGTAAATTAAATATAAAATCAATCTAAAATTGTACGTTTTTTTAGTAATACTGTTTTATTGGCACTTCCAATTTAAAAAATTAAATTAGAAATTGATAGAATGTTCACAAAGAGTATGCTGTTTGGTTGTTTTACTGGACAATTTATATTAAAATATAAATAGTTAAATGACTAAGGGTGATGCATATGAAGGATTTTATGGATATTGAGAACAATGAGATAGGTGTACAAGGACGTACAAAGGACAGAGCATATGAAAAAGTGGTACATTTTGTAAAAGAAAAGATAAAAAGTAATGAGCTAAAAATTGGGGACAAGCTTCCAACTGAAAGAGAACTTTCTGAAAGGCTGGAGCTCAGCAGGAATTCTGTAAGGGAAGCACTGAGGACTATGGATAACATGGGACTTATATCATGCAGGCAGGGGTCAGGGAATTACCTTACCGGTGAGCTGCAAAGTATAATAACAGAATCGTTCTGTATGATGTTTATGCTTAATCAGATAAGTGACAAAGATGTAAGCCAATTCAGAAGGGCAATTGATATTCAGGCAATGATACTTGCAGTTAGAAACATAGATGATGAAGCAGATGAGGAGATAAGGGAACTGCTTAATAAGCTTAATTTGAATGAGGAGAACAAAGCTGTATTTTTGGATAAGGAAATCCATATGCTTATATCTAGGTATTCTAAAAATAAGCTTATAGAAATTATGAATGAGTCCTTATCAAATACTTTTGATAAATTCATATTTATGGCAAGAAAAACTGTCATTGAGAATGAAGAAGACATATTAACCGCAATACATAAGGACATGCTTCAAAGTCTCCTTGAGAGAAACGACGGCAGAGGCGTATTAGCAATAAATAAGCATTACGATGTAATAGATAAATATATTTAAAAGTATCCGGTCGAAATGACCGGATATTTTACATTTTTTTGGCTTAATATTTATGTAATAGTTTTTTCATTAAATATTCATTGACAATTTTACAGGGAAACTTTATTATATAAGTGTACCCGCAAGTGGTACTACCACATACAATGTTTTATGTTTCCCCAATTTATGCATATTACATTTATGAATAATTCCTTCAGCCGCCGTATTTATACGGCGGTTTTTTGCATCCGATTATTGTATTGACAAAAAAACAAAATTGTATTATAATAAATACAATAATAAAGAAATCGAATGCAGAACACCTGTCATAGTGTATTTTTCTGATGATTAGTTCTCCAAAACAGAAAGATATTGGCAGAAAATCCCCTCTGAAAAAGGAGCATGCCGACTGGCATGCTCCTTTTAATTTTTTAAATGGGGAATGAATGTAATATAGGATTTTATTTTTCTAAAAGGTTATCAATGTCAAACATTGCTTCGTTATTAAAGTTTCTCTCTTTATGATTGTTTCTTTCTCCTTTTGAACCGTTAAATAAATAGTTTACGTCAAATGTTGTTGATTTTGTAAAATGTCTCATAATTAAGCTTCCTTTCAATATGTATAAAAATTTTTATAGGTTACATTTGTTATGCAATATGATAGCGCCTCTCTTTTGGTTGCTCGGTAAAGTCTGTAGAACGACGTATCATATTGAGTACTGTAGGATTTGAAATATTTTTTGAGCTGTAAAAACATGCTGAAAAACTATTCATTATGCATACCTCCAATCCTTGTATTGGTTATACCAATCTCTTTTTATGTGCCTATGGTACTACCAATAAGAAGATTTGTCAATAGATTTCGCTAGAAAAATCTATTGATTGTATGATTAAATTGTAATTTAGTATCAAGAAAAAATCAAAATGATAGTTGTGCATAATAACAAATAAAAGTAAATAGTATTTACATTGTTTTATTATATTTTGAAATTTAATCCAATCTTTGTTATATAAAGAATTAAAAAAAGCAGGATATTAATATATCCTGCTTAAAAATTTATTTGAAATTACAAGGCTATTATTCAAGTACATTGCCTACTCATCTATATTCGCAGCTTCAAATGAGCCTCGTTTCTTTTTGTTGTCTGTTCGATTTCTTGAATCATTGTTTGAAGCATCAAACAGATAGGATACATCAAATGTGGTTGATTTGGTAAAGAATCTTCTCTTATCCTTCATGATGAAGACCACCTTTCTAAACGGATTGATTTATATTAGTCTTTTTAGCTCGTTAAGCTGATTTATAGCGTCTGTCTTTAGGAAGCTCGGAGAGGTCGGTATTTCGTCTGATTATATTGAGAACTGAAGGCTGCACTACACTTTTTCTGTCGTATACATCTAATTCATTTGTTTTCATATGCCATACCTCCTTTTCTCATTTTATATTATTTCTATATTTCTTAGTTACTATCCTTTTTATATAATTGCCTCTGCTTTGTTGGTACTACCAATTCTTTTTCTAATTAAATGGTACTACCAATATCTTAATTTGTCAATAGTTTTTGGAAAATTAATTATTTTTTTTATATTCAAAAAATAATATAGGTTGAGATAGATGTCTCAAATATTATAGACTTGATGATAATTACGCAGACAAAATAAAAAGCCGGTTTCATATATGAAGTCGACTTTTTATTCTGCACTTATTCTATGGAAATTCCGTTGTCAAAATACAGTTTCCTTGTTTTATCCGATATGTTGTCATCCATTATAAGCCTGTCTACACAGCCGTAATCAAACAGCTTTTCCTTTGACCTTTTACCTAGCTTGCTGGAATCCATGACAGCTATAACCTCTTTGGAGTTAGAGGCAAGAATTTGTATAATACCCATTTCATTAAATCTGAAATCAGTAAATCCGTCAGTATGATTGAAAGCGTTAATTGATAAAAAACAAACATCAGGAAAAAATCTTCCGATTTCCTGCTCGCACTGATATCCATAGAGAGATTTTTCAGTGGAGTCAAGGAAGCCTCCAGGGACAATAACCTTTATTGTAGGCTTCTGCATCAAGACATTGAGCACTGCTATGTTATTTGTTATAACCGTTATATTGTCAAACCTCTTTACTATTTCCTGTGCCAGTATAGTGTTTGTGGTGCCTGAATTTAAAGCTATTATACCGTCAGGCTTAATATAATTCAGGGCTTTAAGTGCGGCGCATCTTTTAAGCTCTATATTTATTACTTCCCTTCCTCCGAAATTATCGAAGGCGGATAC
>URCD01000084.1 GCA_900546215.1 uncultured Eubacteriales bacterium
CAGTAATCTCTGTGAACAACTGCATTGTACAGCGCCTCATATATAGCGCCTATAGGATAGTTTTTCAATGAGGCTTTTTCGGATATAAATTTTTCTATACCGTCAAGCATTGTCGGAATATTACCCTCAAACAATGTAACGCGTCCGTTGTATTCGACCCGAATTCCGGTTGAGGGAAGAAATCTTTGAGGGCTTTTACCAAACAAAAGCAATCCTCCTGCAGTAGGATTATACTCCTTAGTATCGTTATTATATGTAATAAAGCCCATGCTTTCAAGTATCAGTATACTGGACTTTTCATCAGGCGAAAATCTTGACAGGATATGCTCCTCAATCATATCCTTATCAAAATCATCCAGACATGCGTGGCGTATCGGTGTTGTCTCATAGCTTATCAGTCCATTGTCCTGAAGCATAGAGGCTATTTCATATCTTCTGGCTATGTCTGTCGTAGATCCCCTGCGTATATAAAATGTACCTGTCTGAAGAATTTGGTGAGGCCTTTGGCTGCTTTTAAAAATTGTAAGGACAATTAACTTCTTTCCTTTATAAATAACCTCTTCATATCTTACGGCAACAGGCGGGTCGCACCGAGTGCTTATAACCTGAAAAACCGTCTCCTCAGAGGGGTGCTTGTCGCTTACCCCGACTGCTTTTCTTGTTCTGTCGGTAACACCGAATATCAGGTATCCGCGACCTCCCTTGGAGTTAGCAATAGCCGTAATATCCTTCACAAACTCTTTTTTTCTTGTTTCTGTATCCAGCAGAAAGTCCTGCTTGTAATCTAGCTTTTCACTTTCACCGGCACGCAAAAGCTCTTCCAACTTTTGAATTGTCATGGCTATTACCTCCAAAAAAATAAAATTGTTAACCGGATTTAATATTTGAATTTATTCCTTTTTATTCAGAATATGACCTAATAATGTTAAAAATCACAATACATATCACAATTATAACCTCTTTTTTGGTCGGAATACAATATAATTTGCTTATAAAATAGAGCATAAAAAATGTTGACAAGGCAATGCAACCTTTGTATAATAAAAATGTAACAAATATGTAATAATTGTTTGGAGGACATTTAAATGAATTTTAAGAAACTGCTTGTTAAATCTGCGCTGCTCGGCTGCGTAATGGCTATGGGAGCGTCGGTTTCAGCATTTGCCTTTACAAAGGGCTTACTTAATGATAATAGAGTAAATGTTAGAGAAACGAATTCGACATCATCAAAGGTTGTTGGGAAGCTCAACGCTGGTGATTATGTTACAATCTTAGGAAAAGAAGGAAACTGGTATAATGTTTCATACGATTCAGTAAACAGTGCTTACATACATAACGACTATATTGAAATAGTTGAAACAGACGCTTATGTTACAGACGACGACATAAAACTTCGCGAGGAGCCCGATGATTCTTCAGATATAATTGAGGTTCTCGGAGAGTTTGATGAACTTACTGTTTACTCAAGGAACGGGAATTGGTACTTTGTTGAGTTTAACGGAGAAAAGGGATACATCTTCGGCGATTATATTATAGGCGACTATCTTGATGACCTTGCCGATGAAGAGGAAGAGGAAAATGAGGATAGGTATGCTGTCATTATAGCGGAGACAGGCCTTAATTTAAGGGACGAGCCCTCGCTTGACGGTGAAGTTATTGATATACTTCCCCTTGGAACAACGGCAGATGTCATTGATGAGGACGATGAATGGGTACTTGTTGAAACACCCGATGGAACAGAAGGCTACGTTAATGCCGAGTATATAACAATCAGAACTGGCGCTAAGGATAAGGTGTCAGGACTTGGTAAAGAAATTATTGAATTTGCTGAGGAATATATTGGAACTCCTTATTCTTGGGGAGGAACAGACCTTTCAAGCGGAGTTGATTGCTCAGGTTTTGTATATTCGGTTTATAAAAACTTTGGAATAAGCCTCAACAGGTCGTCAGCATCTATGGAGGCGGCAGACGGAAAGTTTGTTGAAAAGAGTGAGCTTGAGGCAGGAGACCTCGTATTCTTTGATAATGACGGAAGCGGTTCGATTGACCATGTGGGTATTTATATGCATGATGGATACTATATACATTCATCTTCAGGAAAAACAACAGGAGTTATTATAAGCAGTCTTTATGACGATTATAGTATGAGAACCTATGCAAGCGGAAAAAGAGTAATTTAATCAAAAAGGTGCCGGCGAGAAGCCGGCACCTTTTTTCCGCCTTTTTAGGAGGACGGACGGCGGAAGCCCGTCTTTATATGGAGTGATTGTATGGGTTAGCGTTTTATATATTTATCTTCTATGAATGTTATAGCCTTATACATGACGGCAGCCATGATTGCAAGAATTGTAACGCTCATCATAACGTTATCGAGCTTGAAAATTTGTGAGCTATAAACAATAAGATAACCTAAACCTGCTTTGCCTACAAGGAATTCGCCGACTATTACTCCAACAAAGGATAAGCCGACATTTATCTTAAGGGCATTGAATATTACAGGTATATTTGATGGTATTACTACTCTTGTTAGTATTTGGCGTTTATTTCCGCCAAATATAGTGACAAGCTTTATTTTATCTTTATCGGTTTCAATGAAACCGCTGAGAACGGTCATTATTGTTATTATAACCGAAGTAAGAAGCGCGATAAGTATTATAGACTTGGTGTTGTTTCCCAGCCATACAATTATTATTGGTGCCAGCGCGGTTTTAGGCAGACTGTTTAAGACAACCAAATAAGGCTGTGCCACGTCAGATATCATCTTATTCCACCAAAGCAATACTGCTGCTGCGGTTCCGATTATAGTCCCAAGCAGAAATCCAACTATAGTTTCTGCGGCTGTTATACCTATATGGTACCACAGTGAACCGTCCTTACCCATGTAAACCGCGGCCTTAAACATTGCGGAGGGACAGCTGAAAATAAACTCGTCTATCAAACCGGTTTTGGCTGCTGCTTCCCAAAGGGCAAGAAAAGCGACTAAAATAAAAAAACGAAAAAAACCGACTGTTCTTTCCCTTTTTCTATAGGATTTAATATAATCTTCCTGTTTTGCCGAGACGCTATACATGTACGTCCAGCTCCTTCCATATGGTATTAAAATATTCACGGAATTCTGGGGCACTCCTTTTTTTCATGGGCGTGCTTTCCTCACAGGTGAGATTGATTGTGTGTATGGATTTAATACGCGCAGGACGCGCCGACATCACTATAACACGGTCACTCATGGAAACTGCTTCAGAAATATCGTTTGTGACAAGTATTGCAGTTATTCCTTCATTTTTAATGATTGAGCCTATCTCGTCAGAAAGAAAAAGCCTTGTCTGATAGTCAAGGGCAGAAAACGGTTCATCAAGCAGCAGCAGTTCAGGACGCACAGCTAAGGTACGTATAAGGGCTGCACGCTGACGCATTCCTCCGGACAGCTCTGACGGATGCCTGTTTTCAAAGCCGGATAATCCGTATTTGTTAAAAAGACCTTTAACATACTGCTTAGCTTCATCAGTTAGCTGGTTTTGAATCGTTAGTCCAAGACAGGCATTATCAAATATGGTAAGCCATTCAAAAAGATGGTCTTTTTGCAGCATATAGCCGGCTTTTCGGTCCGTATCTATATTCAGCTCTCCGCTTTCTGGAGCAAGAAGTCCGCATATGATTGACAAAAGGGTTGATTTGCCGCGGCATTTGCAAATACAAATTTAAACATTGTTTTTTTAAGAAAATATGTTATAATGTCATAGTAAGTTAGTAGTAGATTGAATTTGTTAGGAGATGTTATAAATGGGCTGTTCACATGATTGTTCATCATGTTCATCTGAATGTTCAACAAAGGATGAAAAAAGCATGATAAAACCATTGAACGAAAAAAGCAGTGTTAAAAAAGTAATCGGCGTTGTCAGCGGAAAGGGCGGTGTAGGAAAGTCTCTTGTTACCGCAATGCTCGCCGTGAATATGGCAAACAGAGGATACCATGCAGCTATTTTAGATGCTGATATAACAGGACCCTCGATACCCAGGGCATTTGGAATTGAGGGCAGGGTTGAGGCAACAGAGGACGGTGTCATTCCTGCAAGAACTGTTAAGGGAATTGATATTATGTCAACAAATCTTATACTTGAAAACAGTACTGACCCCGTTGTATGGAGAGGCCCTGTAATAGCAGGAGCTGTAGAACAGTTTTGGACAGAGTGCCTTTGGGAAGATGTTGACTATATGTTCGTTGATATGCCTCCGGGAACGGGAGACGTACCGCTTACGGTATTCCAATCACTTCCGGTTGATGGAATTATTATTGTAACTTCACCTCAGGACCTTGTTACTATGATTGTCGGTAAGGCAGTAAAGATGGCACATCTTATGAATATTCCAATACTTGCTCTTGTTGAGAATATGTCTTACTTTAAGTGTCCGGACTGCGGAAGAGAGTACGAGATTTTTGGCAAAAGCCATGCTGCTTCAGCGGCTATGGAGTTTGAAATTCCTAATTATGCCAGACTTCCCATTGACCCTAACTTTGCAGCCTGTGTAGATAAGGGAGAAATGGAATTTCTAGATGTAACACCTCTTGATAAAATTGCAGAGGTACTGGAAAAGATATAAAGTAAAGGGACTGTTAACAGTCCCTTTTTTGTTTATATATTTGCACCTGTTCGTTCCAGCGGTCACTGTCTGATTGGGTGATTTCTCTTATAATTCTGCATGGATTTCCTGCCGCAATGACTCCTGGAGGTATATCCTTTGTGACTACTGAACCTGAGCCTATAATCGTCCCTTCTCCAATAGTCACACCAGGATTAACAACTGTACAGCCGCCAACCCAGACATTATCACAAATTGTAATCGGTTTTCCGTATTCAAGACAGGTGTTTCTGACTGCATAGTCAATAGGGTGGGATGCGGTAAATAAAGAAACACGAGGCGCAAAAAATACGTTGTTTCCTATTATTACATCACAGACGTCAATTATTGTACAATCATAATTTGCGTAAAAATTGTCACCGATAACTATATTCCAGCCATAATCACATCTGAAAACAGGTTCTATCCATATATTTTTTCCAATACCTTTGAACAGCTCCTTTAATAAAGCAAGCCGATATTCCTCCTGTTCCTCAGCAGCGGAATTAAAAAGCATGGTAAGACTTTTTGCCCGCTTTCTGCTCTCATATAATTCTTTGTCATTAGCCATATATAATTGACCTGATAACATCAGTTCCTTTTCAGTCATAAAGAAGCACCTCTTATCTTTTAAGCTAGAACCTCCAATTTTACAATAAGCTTATTTAAAATTAAGAAACAGATAAATTTGTTGTATTTATATATGCCGCGCATTACCGCACCCCGAAGGCCCGACAATGCTAATAAATTCTCCTTTTTCAACCGTAAAAGACAGGTCCTTGAGCGCCTCGGTCTCGCCGTCAAGACTGTGGTAATTAAAGCATAGGTTCTTTGCTTCAACTGTCGGCTTCAATTTAACCCCTCCGATTTTTTAGTTTCTATATTATATTTACAATGGGGACAAATGGTTACAGTCCGCTGAAATCAAATATCGGTGTATATTCGCTTGTGGCTGAGGATTTTTCCTGCATATACCCGTTTTTAAGCCCAATATCGAAGAAATGCTCGATTACTCTTGTATATTCCAGTGACATCAGCCTACGGTTTATTTCTGTGTATTCATTGGCTTTGTAAACAGGAGTATACTGATTTAAAAGTGATACATAGGCTTCTGTCCCGATATTATCTCTTATCCAGTCCAATATCTTATAAGAGTCCTCCCGGCATGAGGGAAGAACCATATGCCGGATTATTACCCCCTTCTTTAATATGCCGTTTTCGTCAAATGTGTTACCGCCGGTCTGACGGTACATTTCGGTAACAGCCTCGGAAGCAAAGCTAAAATAGTCTTTGGCATTTGAATATTTGGCCGAAAGCTCACACGAAAAATATTTTATGTCTGGAAGGTATACGTCGACTATTCCATCAAGCATTTTAATGCTTTCTGCTTTTTCATATCCGCTAGAATTGTATACTATTGGAATTTTAAGGCCGTTGCTTTTTGCTTTTTCTACTGCGCTTATTATTGAAGGAATAAAATGCACGCCAGTAACTAAATTTATATTATGAACGCCCCTGGCCTGTTCCTCAAGCATTATTTCTGACAGGCGTCCGCAGGTTATAGCCTTACCTTTATTTTGGGAGCTTATACTATAATTTTGGCAGAATACACAGCCAAGATTACAGCCTGTAAAAAATATTGTTCCAGAGCCGTTTATCCCGCTTATGGGAGGCTCCTCCCACATATGGACCGAGGCAAGGGACGCTGTAATTTCAGAAGTCATTTTGCAGTAGCCTCTCTGTCCGGCTTCACGATTAACATTGCAGCTTCGTGGACACAGCGTACAGTTTTCATATAAATTCATTTTAATACACCTCATATGGAGTATAACAGATTTTTGATTTAAAATCACAAAAAACTTCCTGTATACGAAAAAGAGATTATATTGTATAATTACGTCGTAAGATACGAAAGGGGAGAGGTTTATATGATAAAGACTAGAGAAGTCAGTGAAATAAGAACTGAAACCGACGTTATCATCTGCGACGCTTGCGGCAGAGAAATCCGCAGAAATAAATATAACGAGTTTGAGGAGTTTTACCATATAGATAAAAAATGGGGATACCATTCAAATAAAGACGGACAGCACGACAGCTATGACATATGCGAGGATTGTTACGATAAAATGCTGAGGTCAATAGGACTGAAATAAAAGTTAAGGAGCCATACATATGGCTCCTTTTATATTTACTGGTTTGCGTATTTTTCAGCAAGGGCCGAACAGTAAGCAATCATTTCCATGCAGTTTTTCTTTCTTGCTTTTCCTGCGAAATCACCAAATGGGTCGGAAAGCTCACTGCATATGAGTGTGCCATACTGCTCCTTCATTTCATTTACCATACTGCCGAACACAGGATATACTTCACCCTGAAGCTGTTTAATACGGTCCTTCATTTCTTCCTTTTCAAAGGGGTCACGGCCTTTGGTCATGCCAAGGGCAAGAACAGCGCCTGTGATTGCTCCGCAGGTGTTTTTAGTATGTCCCATGCCTCCGCCGAAGCCGGATGCCATGCATATTACCTCGTCAGGAAGCTTTGTATCGTGCATATCCATAAATGTACGGAGAACACACTCTGCGCAGTTAAGCCCCTGACGGAAATAGCCACGGCTTATTTCATCAGCTAAAGCCATTTTTTCCTCAGTAGTTTTACCTTCGGTTGATACCTTTGCCATTTAACTTCACTCCTTAATAATAGGCGTTTTTGTATTTATAGTAACTCTTTTGTCTGTTTGTGTCAAATAACAATTGAATATACCGCTCAGTTCTTTTATAATTTAAATATACGGTTATACAGACAGAATATATTTAGAAAAAAGAAGAGAAAAACAATTGTCAACTATATAAAATAAAGGAGAGGTTTTAATGGAAGCGATACTTCATATTGATGAAAAGGATAACCTTGTAACCTGCTTAAGGGACGTTAAAAAGGGCGAAACCGTCGAAGTTGAGGGTGAAAAAATCACAGCGAATGCAGATATACCTCAGTTTCATAAAATGGCCGCAGTGGATATAGAAAAGGGCGGTTTATGCTATAAGTATGGACAGGTAATTGGAAAGGCAACGGTTGATATTATGAAAGGCGACTATGTTCATGTACATAACTGCGAAAGTACCAGGGGCAGAGGAGACAAAAAATAAGGAGGTATCTTATTATGAAATTAATGGGTTATAAAAGAGAAAACGGTCGATATGGCATACGGAATTACCTTCTTATTATACCTGCTTCGGTCTGTTCAAGCGAGACATGCGTAAATATCGCTAAACTTGTAAACGGGGCAATTGCGATTCCTCATCAGCATGGCTGCTGCGAAATTGGAGATGACTTTGACACAACAAAGCGCACACTGATTGGTTTCGGAAAAAATCCCAACGTAGGAGCTGTGCTTGTTGTGGGACTTGGCTGTGAGGGGATTCAGGCTAAGGAAATAGCGGATGGAATTTCTGAAAGCGGTAAACCGGTCGAATATATTGTTATTCAGGAGGAAGGCGGAACCTGCAAAACTGTTGCAAGAGGCGCTGAAATTGCTGGGAAAATGGCAAGAGAGCTGGCTAAGCAGAACAAAGTCGAATTTGATATAAGTGAGATAGTCCTTGGACTTGAGTGCGGGGGAAGTGATCCTACAAGTGGTTTGGCCTCAAATCCTGCCATAGGTGTAGCCTCGGATATGCTGGTTGCCGAGGGCGGAAGCAGTATATTAAGTGAAACTACAGAGTGCATCGGTGCTGAACATTTGCTTGCGGAACGCTTTGTTAATGATATTGAAAAGGAAAAATTCCTCTCCATGGTAAAGAGAGTAGAGGACAGGTCTTATGCGGCTGGACATGATTTAAGAGAAGGGCAGCCGACGCCGGGCAATAAAGCCGGAGGACTTACGACAATTGAGGAAAAATCTCTTGGATGTATGCATAAGGCAGGAAAGAGCACTTTTATGGGTGCTCTTGAATATGCGGAGGAAATTCCATATGATAAAAAGGGTCTGTATTTCATGGATACGCCGGGTCAGGATATTGACTCAATTACAGGTATGGTGGCCGGAGGAGCACAGATAATTGTATTTTCAACAGGACGGGGCACCCCGACAGGAAGTCCAATAGCACCGGTAATTAAAATTACCGGAAACACGGGAACATATAATAAAATGACAGATAATATAGACATAAACGCCGGAAAAATAATAACTGACGGAGTAAAGCTGCCTGATATGGGCAAGGAACTTTATGATATGATTATAAACGTGTGCAATGGCGAGTATACAAAGGCTGAGGCCCTCGGACACAGGGAGTTCGGTATTTTCAGAACAGGCTTCACATACTAAGTTCCAACACTCTATTTGTTAAAACATATGTTAGGCAGAAGCGTGCGCTTCTGCCTAATTCAATTTGACCAAAATTTATAAAACTTTTGACATTTTTATATAGATATATTATAATGTATAAAGTAATACGGTATATATTGAAGTATACTGTTAACGGCAGAAGCCGGGTTTAAAAAGCTTTTTTGACGCGAAATAATTTAATATTTATGAAATAGATGTGATCACGAAGGTCGCTGAAAACTTTTTGTTTTTAGCGGCCTTTTTATGTTATTTTACCGATAATGGAAGGGATGAAAGCTATGTCGTTTGTTATATTGGAAAGAGAGGGACAAGAAAAGAATGTACTGGAATACCCTTTTGTGCCTCATGGAGCACAGCATCTTGAAAATGGAATGAACAATTATTGGCAGCAGCGTTCCTCCAGTTACAGTGAACAAAACATGGCTCAGCTTTTTTCTGAAAAGAGAAGCGCATGGGAAAGGCTTATATTTTCCCAGGTTGAGGAAACGAGAAAGTTGGATATTTTGGATATAGGGACAGGACCGGGATTTTTTGCTATTCTCTCGTCATTACGCGGACACAATGTTACGGCAGCCGATATGAGCCCGGATATGCTTGACAAGGCTAGAGATAACGCCGACTTTATTGGGACTCCTGTTGATTTTGTTCAGGTAGGACATATGCTGCCATTTGAAGATGAAAGCTTTGACCTCATTATTTCAAGAGATGTTACCTGGACACTTACAGACCCTGAAATACAGCTTAGGGCATGGGCAGATAAATTAAGAGTGGGCGGAACAATGCTCTACTTTGATGCGGAATGGTATTACTATCTTAAAAACAGTGAATACAGGGCTGTCTGGGAGGAAAATAAAAGAAGAATAATAGCTGAGGGTGGATTTATTTATAATAAGGCTGACAAGCTGGAAAGCCTTGCGATTAATCTTCCAATGACATATAAGGAGCGTCCTGATTGGGACAGACAGTTCTGGCATGGACAAAAGGGGTTTGAATGTGAGGTTTATGAAAATATAAATACATACGTCTATAATGAAAAGGAACAGATGCAGTATGAATTATTTCCTGAGTTTTTAACGGTTGTCAGGAGGGTATTCTGATATGAACCGCCTGAAAACAGCAGTGAAAAAAATCATTTCGCATATCTCTCAGTTTATTATAGTGCTTATAGGAATAACACTTCTTACGTTTTCAATTATGTATTTGTCTCCTCGAAATCCTGCGGAGCTATGGCTTGCCGGGTCGGATGGAAATGCCGGAATTATATC
>URCD01000085.1 GCA_900546215.1 uncultured Eubacteriales bacterium
GAAAAAGGCCTTCAGGTAGCTTTAAACGCAGCCCCAATGAATGATAAGGTGCTGTCATACCCAATTAATAAACTTTCATGGCTTATTGTTAATGAGGTTGAAGGAAAGCAAATTGCAGGATGTGACCGCGATGAAGACATAATAGATGTTTTAAGAGAAAAATATCCTGAATGTAAAATATTACTTACTTTAGGCTCTAACGGAGCATGCTGTTACTCAGACGGAGAACTGCACTCAATAGGCTGTTATAAAGTAGATGTGGCTGACACAACTGCTGCTGGCGATACTTTTACAGGTTATTTTCTTTATGGGGTATTAAACGGGTATACAATAGATGACAGTTTAAGACTTGCAACAACCGCAAGCGCTATTTGTGTCGGAAGAAATGGCGCTGCCGACTCAATCCCACTGAAATCGGAGGTTGATGAAATAATTAAAAATGGCAGCTACGGCGTACTGGATGTAAGTGTAAAGAAATAAGGAGGTTATCAGATGAAAAAAGTTCTGTTTGTGAACTGCTGTATTAGGCGTGAGAATTCAAGATCCTTGAAAATAGCAAATGAGTTTATCAATTCACTTGATAAGAATAAATACGAAGTAGAAGAGCTTTGTCTTATGGATGAGCCGCTCGAATATTTTAAGGACAGTTTTTTTGAACAAAGGGAAAGACTCCTTGCTGATAAAAAATTTGATCATCCAAGATTTCGTTACGCATGGCAGTTTAAAGAAGCAGACAAAATTATAATTGCCGCTCCTTTTTGGGATTTAAGCTTCCCAGCGCTTCTTAAGGTTTATATTGAGAACCTTTGTGTTGAGGGAATAACATTCGGCTGCAATGAAAATGGATGTTATGGAACCTGTAATGCGGATAAACTTGTTTATATAACTACAAGAGGAGGCACATATACAAATTCGAATCTTGAAATGGGTGCTAAATATATTGAGGCTATGTGTGAATTCTTTGGAATAGAAAAATTTGAATGTGTATGCGCAGAAGGAATTGACATTTGGGGTATGGACTTCGAGACGATTATTTGCGATACAATTAAGAATGCTAAAGCAATTGCAGAAGATTTCTAAGAAAGGAAGATAAAAATGGCAGATACAATGAAAGCTGTAGTTTACAAAGGTCATGGCGAGGTTGCTTTAGAAGACAGACCTATGCCTGTTATAAAAGATGAAAGGGATGCAATAGTCAGAGTAACCCTTTCTTCAATTTGTTCAAGCGATTTACATATCAAACATGGTACTGTTCCAAGAGCAAAAGAAGATACTATTCTTGGACATGAATTTGTTGGAGAAGTCGTTGAGGTCGGCAGTGCCGTAAAAAAGTTCAAAAAAGGAGACAGAGTTTCTGTAAGTGTTGAGACATTCTGTGGAACATGCTTTTTCTGCCGTAACGGGTTTGTAAATAACTGTGTAGAGGGCGGCTGGGAGCTTGGATGCCGCATTGACGGCTGCCAGGCAGAATATGTACGCGTACCTATTGCGGATATGGGAATGACGCTTATTCCGGACGATGTAAAAGACGAAGATGCTGTTTTTAACGGTGATATTCTTGCCACCGGATATTGGGCGGCATCTATAGGAGAGCTTAAACCAGCTGACACGGTAGTTGTTATTGGAGCGGGACCTACTGGCCTCTGTACTCTTATGAGTGTTAAGCTGTACAGCCCGTCAAAGGTAATACTTATTGACGTAAACGACTACAGGCTTAATTTAGCTAAAGAAAATGGTCTTGCGGATATTATAATAAATTCATCTAAAGAAGACCCTCTTGAAGCAATTATGAAAGAAACAAACGGAAGAGGTGCCGACAGGGTATTTGAGGTTGCTGGACTTAAATCAACATTCCAGCTGGCATGGCAGGCTGCAAGACCAAATGCTATTGTTGTAGTGGTAGCTCTTTATGCTGAACCGCAGGAAATTCCTCTTCAGCTTATGTATGGCAAAAATCTTACATTTAAGACAGGCGGCGTTGATGGAAACTCAAATTATGCAGAGGAGATAATGAAGCTTATTCAGACAAAGCAAATTGATACAAGCTGCCTTATTACCCACAAGGCTCCATTAAATGACGTTATGCGGGGATATGAAGTTTTTGAAAACAAAATAGACAATTGCGTTAAATGGGTTATTACACCTTACGAAAGATAATTTGGAATAATATAGAACATAATATTTAGTATAAAAAATACCTCCTGGGGCAAAATTAGACTATCAGCTTCGGGAGGTATTTTATTATGTTTTTAGAATCTGTCTGACTGCTGTTTGATGTATAAAAAATACGTTTGACAGGAGTGAACAATTTTGGGATACAGCGGAAAGGTTGAAATAACCGGCGTAAATACAACAAAGCTTGAGGTCTTAAGCCGAGAGGAAGCGGCGGAGCTTTTTAAAAAAGCTAAAGCAGGAGATATGCAAGCAAGACAAAAATTGATTAACGGAAATCTCAGATTAGTTCTTAGTATTATTAAGCGATTTGACTACAAAAACGAGTCTATAGATGATTTATTCCAGGTTGGCTGTATTGGCCTAATTAAGGGTATTGACAACTTCGATACAACGCTTAATGTACTTCCTTCTACTTATCTTGTGCCAATGATTATAGGGGAAATAAGAAGATATTTAAGGGATAACAATTTCATACGTGTCAGCAGGTCTTTAAGAGACACCGCGTATAAAGCACTTCAGGTAAAGGAAAGGCTTACATCCAAAAATTCAAAAGAGCCTACTGTAGAAGAAATTGCAAAGGAGCTTGACATTACTCCTGAAGAGGTTGCTGAGGCTTTAGAAGCTATTCAGGAACCAGTTTCTTTATTTGAACCGGTATATCATAATGACGGAGATACATTATATGTGATGGACCAGATGAGTGATGATAAAGAAAACGATAGTCTTTGGCTTGATAATATATCGCTAAATGAAGCGATGGATAAGCTGGCTGACAGGGAAAAGAAAATTTTGATGCTGCGTTTTTTTGAAGGCAAAACACAAATGGAGGTATCTGATGAAGTAGGTATTTCTCAGGCACAGGTAAGCAGGCTTGAGAAGAGTGCACTTAAGCATATGAAAAAATATGTGTAAAGTTCATGCTAATTAAAAGTCTTGACTATGTAAAATAGTCAGGACTTTTTTGATGCTAAATTATTTGATTTTTATTAAAATTCTGATATACTTATCATAAATGCGAAATTTACTAAATGATTAATTGGCTCGGAGGAAATGCAACTTATGGCTGATTCGAATATAACAAAAAAGGCTCTTGCATCAGCTCTTAAGGAATTGATGGAAACTGTGCCTTTTTCTAAAATAAGCATTGGTGATATATGTGAAAAATGCGATATGAACCGAAAAAGCTTCTACTATCATTTTAAAGATAAGTATGACCTTATAAATTGGATTTACAGTACGGAATTTATTACTGAAATACGTCATAGAATCTATAGCAGCGAATGGGACTTAATTCGTGATGTATGTACATACTTCTATGCTAATAAGGAGTTTTATCGTAAGGCCCTGCAAATTGAAGGCCAAAATTCATTTTATGAATATTTCAGAGACGTGCTTAAATCAATTGTTAGGGAATATATTAATGATGTATTCTATGAAATTAAAGATTCAGAATTTTATGTTACATTCTTTACAGATGCGTTTGTAACTTCAATAGTACGCTGGCTGACAGACAAAAACTGTATGGAACCTGAAGAATATGTTGTATTGCTTAAATCATGTGTAGTGGATTTTGCCAAAGCTATAGTTAAAAATCTTGATAATTAAAAAGCAGTCAGTAATGCTTTAAACATTCAACTGACTGCTTTGTTTATTTTCCTGCCTTATTAAGCATTATTAATATGTCAACAAGAGAATTTTCTCTTATATCTATTTTAACTTCGTCAACAATCCCATTTGCTGTAACTATTGTTCCGTCACTTCTAAAGCCAAAGGAGTAAGCGCCACCTGAAATAATACTGTCGATTTGAAGCAGGTCAGCCCTTAAATCCATAAGTACGAATGCATAATGCTGATCGTCTCTTATTTTACGTACCTTTACTTTCATCTCATCACAGGCTTCATTACAGCAGTCGATTTCCGGAATATAGAAAACGAATGAATTTGTAAACTCCTCATAAAATTTTAAGGTTTCGTTTTTCAGCAGTACATCAATATTAGAGGCGCCATAATACATATGAATTGCAAAAAACCTTTCATTGATACGAAGTATATCCGCCGCATTTTTTAGTTCCTGTTCATTTTTACCGGTAATTGGAATGAGAATATTATTTATTCCTTTAAGTCTTGTAATTCTCTCATCAGTAATTTCGGAGGAATTAACAATAAGAACAAAGGCACAATCACTGTATTTTTTATAAATATCCAGCATATCTTCACTGAATGACATGCCGCCAAATATTGGATAGGTATATATTCCAATTTCAATGCCTTGACTAATAATGCCATCTACGTATTCTATCCATCTGTCAGCTCTGCTTGAATATATTGCTATTGACCAAGGAATGGGAAATCCAAGCTCGCTTTCCTTTGCTCTCAGCTTTTTTGCTCCGGCTGTGCAGCTGTTGTAGCCTATATTCATTGAAAATTCCTTTAAATTTTCAATATCTACTTCTGCTGCTATTTTATTGGCAAGGTTATAGTATGCACTGTTTTCATTTGAGAGCATTTTTTGAGTAATCTGAAACAAATTTTTGCTGAACCTTCCGCTAGGAAAATTTAATGCAAGGTCGATAATATTTCTAAGACCTCTTTCAGGATCAGTTTTAATATCCCTTATAGCCTTATTCACTAATGGCTCAATCATAGCCCTAGCAAGTCTCTCCTTACCCATTGCGTCACACCCCTAAAAATACTTCATTATCTGTATTATAATACAGTTCTGCAGTAAATATTTAAATGGTCAATTTAAAACTATTGTCCTAAAATGTAGCAAAAAATAGACATCTTATTAATAATTAATTACTGTGTTATTAACACTTAACGCTTAGCTAATTGACGTACGCTATACAAAATTATATAATTAGTTAAATAATGAATATAAATTATATGCATCTTTAAAATTAGGAGTGAAATATATGCATGAAGGCAGTGGCAAAATGAATATGGAACGTTTGACTGAAAAAATGCAGGAACCAGAGATAAAGGAACATTTTAAGGATTTTATACAGGTTCAACAGCTGTACAGTGCTGCTATAAAAGAAATAAGAACTAAATTAGAAATATTGGATGATGAATTTAAAGTTAAATACGATTATAATCCGATACATCAAATTGAAAGCCGCCTTAAATCCGTCCAGAGTATTATTGATAAGTTAAAAAGAAAGGGCTTTGAAATATCGGTTAAATCAATAAGAGAAAATTTGTTTGATGTTGCTGGTATTAGAGTTATTTGCAATTATGTGGACGATATTTACAGAATTGCTGAATTGCTCACAAATCAGGATGACATAACGCTTATAAGAACTAAGGATTACATAGAATGTCCTAAAGAAAATGGCTATAGAAGTCTTCATCTTATAGTTTCAATACCTATTTTCCTCGCAGAAAAAACTGAACATGTAATGGCTGAGATACAAATACGTACTATAGCCATGAATCTATGGGCAAGCTTGGAGCATGAAATGAAATATAAATCCGACGATGATGTATCCGATGAACTAAAGAGCAGGCTTAAAAATAATGCTGACGCTATAGCAAAAATTGATACTGAGATGCAGTTTATCTTTAAGGAGCTTAAGCAAAAAAACAATGTTCCCAAAACAACATGCAGGGGTATGAAAAATTAATTGACTTTTACTGAATAGTATGCTATGTTTTATACAGACCGATGGTCTGTTTGGAGGTGTGCACATGCCAAGAAACAAATATCCGGAAGAAACCATAAAATTAATACTAGACGTCGCGACTAGATTATTCATGGAGAAAGGGTATGAAAATACGTCTCTTCAGGATATTATTCATGAAACTAAATTATCAAAGGGCGCTATATATCACCATTTTTCCTCTAAAGAAGACATATTTGAGGCAGTATGTGAAAGAGTAGGTGATAATAATGCATTGTTGCTTGCCAAAGTCAGAGATGATAAAACACTGAATGGGCTGGATAAGCTTAGGGAAATTTTTCGTTCTGCACTAACCAGCAGCACTCAAAGGTTTGTAATTTCAGCAGCTCCCAATTTATTGTTAAATTCTAAATTTCTTGCGTCCCAAATAAAAGAAATTTTTGATTGTGTTGCTCCTGATTATATAAAACCAATACTTGAAGAGGGGATAGCAGACGGCTCTATAATGGCTGAAAATCCTGAAGAGGTGGCTGAGGCCATTTTAATTTTATCAAACATTTGGCTTAACCCATTGGTTTATGCTGCTGAACCTGAAAAAATGAGAAGAAAATGTGCTGCATTTAATAAACTTATGAATTCTATGGGAATGGAATTGCTTGATGAAGAGTTAATTGAGGAATTTATAAACTATTGCAGTGTAATACATGAAAGACGGAATAGACTGCCGTAAGGGCAGTTTATTTTAGAACAAAAACAAACCGACGGTCGGTTTTAAAAGGAGGCAAATATGAATACAAAATTATTTAAAAAAGATTTTACTCTTGTTGTTATTGGTCAGATAATATCTTTGTTTGGCAATGCCATACTAAGGTTTGCGCTGCCTTTGTATCTTTTAAAAGAAACAGGTTCTTCAACACTGTTTGGCGTAGTAACCGCGTGTTCATTTATACCGATGGTTATACTATCACTGGTAGGCGGAATAATGGCTGACAGAGTTAATAAGCGAAATATAATGGTAATTTTAGATTTTTCAACTGCTGCATTAATTACTATATTTTATTTGCTGCTTGGGAGAGCACCTACTGTACCGCTTTTTATAGTATTCCTTATGATTTTATACGGGATTTCGGGAGCTTATCAGCCGTCTGTTCAGGCTGCTATACCTGCTTTGGTTGACGCAGATAGGCTTATGGAGGGAAATGCAGTTATAAACCAGGTAAATACTTTGTCTGGACTTTTAGGTCCTGTAATTGGAGGTATGATATATAACGTCTGGGGAATAAAGCCTATACTTACTGTAAGTATAGTATGTTTTGTCTTTTCTGCTGTAATGGAAATATTTATAAAAATACCACACAAAAAACAGTTAATTGAAAAAGGGGTATTTACTATAGCAAAAGAAGACTTAAAAGTGAGCTTTAAATATATAAGAAAAGATAAGCCTATACTGTTTTCAATTGTTTTAATTATATCTGCTTTTAATCTTGTTCTTAGCGCATCTATGGTTATCGGATTTCCTGTTATTATAGTCCAGATATTAAACATGAGTGATTTGCTGCTTGGCATATCACAGGGAATTCTTGCATTAGGAGGATTAGCGGGAGGGGTTATATCAGCATTACTTGCAAATAAGCTGAAAATAAATAAGTCCTACTATTTACTTGCTATCTGTGCTTTTACGTCGGCAATTATGGGAATATCCCTTATACCAAATGTAAATACAATTTTACCATATATAGTGATAACAGTAATGGGATTTTTTGCAATGTTATTTTCTACACTGCTGAGTGTACAGATGTTTACAATGGTACAGCGGGAGACGCCGTATAATCTGATAGGTAAGGTTATGGCCGCTCTGATGGCAGTGTCGATGAGTGCACATCCAATAGGTCAGGCAATGTATGGAGCACTGTTTGACATATTTAGTGAAAACTCATGGATTGTTCTTATTGGGGCCTCAGTGGCAGGAATTATAATTGCAATTTATTCAAAAAGGGTGTTTAATAAAATTGATACCGTATCCGTAAATAACGAAACGCAGTTGATATGAAAATAGGCCGATGGATAATAAATATTTTCCATCGGCCTAAATTATGGGACAAATAAGTTAATGATGATTTTCTGCTAATTTTTCTTTGCTTATTACCCCTGATTTAATCAGGGCAAACTTTGCGCATGCCGGACCAATAAGCTCATATAAAACCGATGATGACAGTATTATCGTCATTAAAAGACTGCCGATATCAGGAGGAAGAATTCGCTGTGATAAATAAGCTAATCCTATCGCTACACCAGCTTGGGGAACGAGTGCTGCTCCTAAATATGTGCGCGTTGATTTACTTGTTTTAACGGCCATACAGCCTAAATAGGCTCCTATATATTTTGCTCCTATTCTTACTATAAAGTAAACTACTCCTATGACACCAAAGGTTGCAAGCAATTTAATATTAAGTGTCATTCCTGAGACCACAAAAAACAGCAGCATTATCGGAGGAGTAAAAGCGTTTATTTGTTCATATAAATTTTTATCTCTCGTTTTATTCATATATACAGCACCGAATATCATGCAAGAGAGCAGCGGAGACACATCAAATATAGAACAAATACCTGACAGCCCAAGAAGCATTGCTGTAACAATTATAAGCCTATTGTCATTAGTACGGCTTGGGACTATAAGCTTATTTAAAATCTCACCAAATAAAAATCCTACACCCATTGCAGCTACATTATATATAATTGGCATTGCAACACTGGATACTGTTACAGAACCAAATTCCAAAGCATTGACAACAGCGGCGGCGGCACTGAATACAAGAAGGCATACAACGTCATCAAGAGCTACTATTTGAAGCAAAGTAGTTACGAATTCACCTCTGGCATGATATTGATTTATCGTCATTACTGTACTGGCCGGAGCCGTGGCAGTAGCTATCGCACCAAGCAGCAGTGAGAGACTTAAATTAAGCTTGAATATAAAATACATAACTGCTGAAATTAAAAGTCCGGCCAATAGTGATTCAAATAATGTAATTATAATTACGGAACGACCGGTTTGTTTTAATGTATCCTTATCAAAAAATCTTCCAACACCAAAGGCTATAAAGGCAAGTGCTATATCGCTGACAAACGCCATATTGTTAACTATACTCTCTGGTATAATATGAAGGCAGTGAGGACCTATTAAAATACCGGCAATAATATATCCGCTTACATTTGGCAGACTTATTAGCTTTGTAAGCCTTGTCAAAAGAAACCCTGAAAGCAGAACTATTGACAGTGTAATCAGTATTATTGTTTCGGTATTAAAGTTTTCTAAAATACATTGCATATTCTCACCACCTTATTATTTGTGTAAACTATATTCTTTACTTGTACTTTACATTATGATATACTAGTTTTAACATAAAATCTAATTATAGTTTTATTGGTTTTAATAAATTTTTAGAATGGTTGTGATTATATGCTGGATATTAAACTGGAGACAACTTTACAAGAGCTGCAGAAGAGCTTTCATTGACACAGCCGGCTGTAAGCCACCATATAAGCCAGCTGGAAAATGAACTAGGAGTAAAAATATTCAGGCGTGGAAAAGGGGAACTTAAACTAACGCCCGAAGGCGATATTATCATAAAATATGCTAAACGAATAAAGGCACTGTATGAAAAAATGCAGAGAGAACTTACTGATGAAGAGCGGCATATGACTAGGATAAGAGTGGGAATAACGCATACAGCTGAAAGTGGGCTTATAAGTGAGGTCTTGGCCAAATACGGTAATTCTAACGCCGGTATAAGCATAACAATTATGACTGATACTATAAATAATCTTTATGATATGCTATCAAATTTTGAAGTGGATTTGGCAATTGTAGAAGGAAGAATTAAAGAACCAGGCATTAATGCACTTCTTCTTGATACCGACTATCTGGTATGTGTTGTATCAAATAATAGTCCGTTGGCAAAAAAAAGTATGGTAACATTAAACGATATAAAAAAAGAAAAGATGATCTTAAGGCTTCCATCGTCGGGAACAGTAAATTTATTTGTGTCACACCTTGAGAGTATCAATATGTCAATAGATGAGTTTAACGTGGTTTTAGAGGTAGATAATATAGCAACC
>URCD01000086.1 GCA_900546215.1 uncultured Eubacteriales bacterium
ACTACTTCTGACATTTTAACACAAATAATATAAATCGGCAACAACTATTTTTAAAATCGCAATATTAAAGCAGCTTAAGCAGCTTTTGTACGTTTTCCGAGCTTCCTATTACCATAAGATGGTCGTCGCTTCTGATTATATAGTTGGCAGGGGGAAGCATTGTAACTCCGCCGTCCTTATGCTTAACGCCAAGTATGCTGATGTTGTACTTGGGACGTATGTTTGAGTCAATAATGGATTTTCCGGTCCATTTTTCAAGGGGCGGAATTTCATATACGGAATAGTCATCCGTAAGTCCGATATAGTCAAATACATTGTTCGCTGAAAACCTTTTCGCGGCCTTTTCCGCAATATCCCTGTCGGGATAAACAACCTCGTCCGCGCCGTTTCTAAGAAGAAATTTTCTTTGTATGTCACGGCTTGCCTTACTTACGACATATTTTGCCCCAAGCTCCTTAAGCAGGCTTGTTATCTCAAGGCTGCTCTGGAAGTTAGAGCCTATGCATACAAAGCATATATCATAATTTCCAACGCCGACGCTTTTAAGAACCTCAGGATTTGTACAGTCTCCTATCAGCACGCTTGTGGCTATGGGAGCCAAATCCTCAACAGATTTTTCATCATCGTCAATTACCATTACCTCATTGCCCAGCTTAACCATGTTTTGACACAAATGGTGGCCGAAGCGTCCCATTCCTATCATTAATACAGATTTCATAATTCCTCCACCTTTTAACCTACGGTTATTTTTTCCTCGGGCAGCGATATATGAGCCGCCACTTTCTTTTCTGTAAAGGCCAGCGCAAATGTCATACTGCCGACACGTCCGCAGTACATCATAAGCGCAACTATAATTCTGGAAGCGCTTGTAAGCTCCCTTGTTATACCGGTTGACATTCCGACGGTGCCTATTGCTGAGTAAATCTCAAAAAGCACGTCGCTTATGGGCGCTCCGCTTTGCAGATGGCATACGGCAAGCGTTCCCAGCAGTCCAAGCATAAGGTTTATGCTTATTATAACTCCTGCTTTTTTAACGGTATTTTCGCTGACACGTCTTTTAAAAATATTGCAGTCACTGCCGCCGCGAAGGCTGCTCCACATATAAAATATCATTATGGCAACTGTTGTGGTCTTAATTCCTCCGGCTGTGGAGCCGGGGCTTCCGCCGATAAACATAAGCATTATAGTCAGCAGTTTGCTGCTTGATGTGAGGGCAGCGGTGTCGACCGTATTAAAGCCAGCCGTTCTGGCGGTTACCGAGCTGAAAAGGGCTGATAAAATCTTTCCCTTCATGCTCATATCGGCAAACAGGTTATCCTTTTCAAATATATAAAACAGTAATGCCCCTCCAAAGACGAGAAATATCGTAACAGACAAAACGATTTTCGTGTGGAGCATATATTTTTTAAAGTGAAGCTTATTCTTGGAAATATCGTCCCAGACAATAAAGCCGATACCTCCTATTATAATAAGCGCCATAATTGTAAAGTTGACAATGAATAAATCATACTCGCCGGTAAAGGACGAATACAGACCCCTGTATCCCATCAGGTCAAAGCCGGCGTTGCAAAACGCCGATATGGCATGGAATACGCTGTAGTATATTCCCCGCCCAAGTCCGAGCTTGGGAATAAAAAACGTGGACAGCAGAACCGCTCCGGCAAGCTCAAAGGCTATTGTGCCGATAAATATTTTTTTAACCAGCTTCACGACTCCTCCGATATGTATGGAGTTGACGCTTTCCCTTATAAGGGCCCTCTGCTTAAGGTCGATATTACGGTTAAGCAGCAGCGCGAACAGCACGCCGAGCGTTATAAAGCCAAGCCCGCCTATCTGTATAAGCGTTATTATTACCAGCTGACCGAATATTGACCACTGGGTATAGGTGTCAACAACGACAAGTCCGGTAACGCAGGATGCGCTCGTTGCGGTAAAAAGAGCAGGAATAATTCCTATGCTCTGTCCGTCCTTCGAGGAAATAGGCAAAGCTAAAAGCACCGTGCCTATCATTATCATAATAAAAAATCCAAAAGCTATGGTCTGTGCCTGTGTAAGGTTCTTAAGTTTTTTGTACATGAGATTATCCCCATCTATTTTATATTGATACGCGATACTATTATATAGCAAATAAATTAAAATGCAAGCAACTTTTTCCGTCCCAAAATTGTCTTATATATATAGAGGTGCAAATACAGATATTTTATTCAATTAAACGCCTGTTTTGTCGTATAAAACAGTGCTTTGGAAGTATTTGCATTAGCATATGCTGGTGGTGTATGATAAAATAAATTGAAGTCCTGCATAAAACTTACAATAATATTAAGAAGCCCCGTATTGTATTGCTTTTTAAGGATTTCGGATTATATAATATATCTGAATGATTTTTTATAATCGGGATATTTATTAAGGAGGAAAAACTATGAATAAGAGATTTATAGCTCTGGCCACTGCGGCTATGTGCATGGCAGGAAGCGTGAATACAGTATTTGCTTCAACCTTTGCCGACATTAACGACGTTCCCTGGAGCGGAGCCGCACAGTATATCGACGAGGCAGCGTCGCTTGGACTTATGGCCGGCTACACAGAAAACGGAAAGAAGCTTTGCAAGGCAAGAAACAATGTTACATATAATGAGGCTGTACAGCTTATATATTCAATAATGAGCTCATATAACAGCGCGAACAAGGCTTCAAGCAGCGTTATTACTAAATGGACAAGCACAATGCAGAGTGCAAATATTCCCACATGGGCATACGAAAGCACAGCATATGCTCTTGAAAATTCCGTGCTTTCAGCAAACGACCTTAAGATTTTTATGTCTTCTGGAACTCAGAATTACGCTAAGCGCGAGGACGTAGGCGTTATTTTCGGTAAGGCTTTAAGCAAGATCTACACTGTTAACCAGTCGGCAACCGTTAATTATAAGGATAAGGCATCGGTTTCAGCTTCATCAGTACCCTATCTTGAGCTTCTTAACAGGCTCAACCTGATGGTCGGCGATGCTGACAACAACTTCAATCCAAAGGCCAACATTAACAGAGCTGAGATGGCTGTCCTTTCAACAAAGACATATAAAGAGCTTAAGGGCAGCGGAACTGGAAATAACAACAAT
The DNA here is from genome assembly GCA_900546215.1 of uncultured Eubacteriales bacterium. Classification (GTDB taxonomy): domain Bacteria; phylum Bacillota; class Clostridia; order Lachnospirales; family Anaerotignaceae; genus Metalachnospira. The sequence continues at coordinate 3,113 of URCD01000086.1, forward strand.
ACAGTGAATGAGCAGATTGTTGGTAACGTTACAAAGATTTCGGACAGCGAGCTTACAGTAAAGACCTCATCGTCTGAAAAGACTGTTAAGGTCAGTGCGTCAGCTACAGTTATGTATAACGGCGAAAAGGGCAAGTTTTCAGATATTAAGGAAGATGACAGCGTTATCGTAGTAACAAATAACGGAACAGCAACATTTATTAACGCGTATTCTTCAAAAGGCTCTTCAAGCTCCAGCTCAAGTGAAATCACAAAGGGCACGATAACCAGCATTTCAAAAACAAGAATAACAATCGAAGAGGGAAGCAAAAAAGCTACCTATAAATTTGATGAGGACTATAATGATGTGTCCCTTACTCTTGACGGAAAGACAACCAAGGACATTGACGACCTCATTAAATTAATTAAGGATGATGAGAATATCGAGGCTGACCTTACCGTAGATAAAAAGGGCTATGTAACAAAGATTAAGGCTGAAACCGTTGAGGGCAGCGAGCTTGAGGGAACAATTTCTTCACTCACAAAGACAAAAATAAAAATTAAAAACGGAAGCAAGACATACGAATACAACCTTCTTGACGATACCGATGATATATCGGTAACAATAGACGGCAAATCGTCAAGCTATGATAAGCTTAAGGACAAATACGATGACGATGAGAAGTATACAGTAAAGCTTACGCTTAACAGCGATAAAGAGGTTAAGAAGATTGTTGCTGAGGAAGGCGATACAACATCAAATTCATCCTCCAGCGCCAGCGGTACGCTTGTGAGCATTTCCTCCAGCACGATAAAAATAAAGACGTCAAGCGGAAGCTCGAAGACATATGATATAAAATCAGGTGCGACTGTAACAATTGATGGATCATCTTCAAGCGTTTCAAAACTTAAAGATAGAGTTGATGATGATAAGGAATACACAGTTAAGCTTACGCTTTCAAGCGGGAAAGTAACTAAGATTGCTGCTTCCCTTAAGGACGACAGCGATTCCACAAGCGGAAGGGTTATGAGCATTGATTATGATGAAATCCAGATTAAGACATCGGATGGAAAATATCATACTTATCCGTTTGCATCTGCAGGCTGTGAATTTACAGTTGACGGAAATACTAAAGGAATGAGTTATGTTATTGACAATTACGGCAGCGGAAACAGCAGCACAACTAAAGCTACGGTTACGCTTAACGGTGCCGACAGAGCTAAGAAGGTAGCTATTGAGACAAACGACAGCTCAAGCGTTAACGCTAAGGAAGGAACCCTTAAAGCAATCTCAAAATCAGATAAAGAGATTAAAATTGAACTCTCAGACGGTAAAACCAAGAAATATGATCTTGCAAGCAGCTGCTCTGTAACAATAGACGGCTCATCCTCGTCAGTTTCAAAGCTTGAGGATAAATTTGATGATGGTGAAAAATATGAAGTTGTTCTCACTCTGAACAGCAGCGATGATGTATCAAAAATCAAAGCTTCCTCAGCAAAGGATAAAAGAGAAGGAAGACTTGTATCCATTGATGAGGACAAAATCACTATAAAAATAGGAAGCACACCCTTTAGATATGATTTATCACCCAGCGCCAAGCTTATTGTAGACGGCGATGATGATATAGAGCTTAGTGAATTCATAAATAAGCAGGCTATTCTTTATACCTATGACGTAGAAATTTCCAGAAATTCCAACAATGCTGTTACAAAAATAGTAGCGAATAAAGTTAAGTAATAAAATTTTAAGCCCCGCCTTATAAAAAGGCGGGGCTGTTTTTATATCTAAATTCCAAGTAACCATAGGTTTACATCCTACATATTATAATTACAAAAGACAAAAGGAGTAATCATATGGAAATGCTGACAAAAAACATTGTTATGTCAGGCTGCGGCTGTGAAAGACCCAGCGATAACAATGCTGACACCTCTGAGGGTGTAAAACCGGCGGTAGGGGAATTTCTTAACAGCGAGATGATAAACGCAGTTGGGCTTGCGCGGGCTTATGTGCCTGTACAGCCGTTCAGCCAGCCTATGGAGGATATGGCGTCGCTTTCATGCGGAACCGTTTTCGGCCCTCTTGTTATGCCTTACGTTAAGGGCTCGGCCCTTGCAAGATACCAGAAGGAGGAATGCGGCAATGAATAAAGATGAAATGCTTAAAAGCCTTATGGCTCTTGACTTTATGGCTGTTGACCTTGGCCTTTATCTTGACACTCATCCCGAGGATGAGGAGGCTATTGCAGAATATGACAGAATAATTAAATCAGCCGACGCGGTGCGCTGCCAGTATGAGGCCCAGTACGGCCCCCTGTGCTCCTTCCGTTCCTATGCCGGTGGACAGTGGAAATGGATAGATAATCCATGGCCATGGAATTCGTGTGCTAATCCCGAATTTGAAAAGGAGAGATGTTAAGGTATGTGGATATATGAGAAAAAACTTGAATACCCCGTAAAAATAACAAAGCCCGATGCAAGAATGGCCAAAATTATAATTGAGCAGTACGGCGGCGGCGACGGCGAGCTTGCTGCCTCTCTCAGATATTTAAGCCAGAAATTCACAATGGTAACACCCCAGGCACAGGCAGCGCTTAACGATATAGGCACAGAGGAGCTGGCTCATCTCGAAATCGTAGGCGCTATGGTTCACCAGCTTACAAGGGGACTTACAGAGGAGCAGATTAAAGCTGCCGGACTTGACCAATATTACGTTGCTCATGGACTTGGAATTTATCCGTCAGCCGCTTCGGGAGTGCCTTTTACAGCGGCCTACCTCCAGAGCAAGGGCGACCCTATAACTGACCTTTACGAAGACATGGCAGCAGATGCTGCGTAATCGCAGGATATAAAAGGAAGTGTAACTTGTTGACGTATCAACATCTTTGTGCTAATATTTGTATAATTTATAGCAGGAGGATGATATGGTCAGGCGTTTTGAAACATTTATAATATATATCAATCAGATTTACAGGTGCGTACAAAAGATTAAAAGCCGTGAAATGATGGAGCTTGGCCTTAAGGGAACAGACGTTATGTGCCTCTTTAACCTTATGAGAAGTGACGATGGACTGACCTCAGCACAGCTTTCCTTCCTGTGTATGGAGGATAAGGCGGCGGTATCAAGGGCCGTGGCAAGGCTTAATGAAAAGGGCTTTATTACATTGGAGGACAGCGGAGATAAAAGACGCTACCGTTCTAAGCTAAAACTTTCAGATAATGGCAGACGTGCCGCCGAAAAAATGGAAATACTTATAGAAAACGCCGTGATGAAGGGCGGGGAAGGCCTTACAGAGCAGGAAAGGGCTGTGTTTTATAAGGCTCTTGAAACTATTTCCCGCAATCTTCAAAACGTATGCGGCGAAGAAGGAGAGTAGGATGGACATATTAAAAAAGGCATACTGCCGTACATTTCAAACAGCTTTTAAAATAGCGCTCCCTCTTCTTCCCTACAGAAAACCGGAAATGCTGGACGGAACCGACGATGTTCCTGTGCTTTTCAAGAAAAAGGGAATAAAAAGGGTGCTTATGGTTACCGATAGAGGAATAAGGGAGCTGGGCATTACAAAGCATTTGGAAAAGGCGCTTGCGGCTGAGAGGATTAAGTGTATCGTTTATGATAGGACTGTTCCCAATCCCACCACCGACAATGTTGAAGAGGCCAGACAGCTTTATTTAAAGGAGAACTGTCAGGCGGTAATAGGCTTTGGCGGCGGCTCCTCAATGGACTGCGCTAAGGCTGTAGGAGCAAGGATAGCAAAGCCGGGACAAAGCCTTGCGAAAATGAAGGGTATACTTAAAGTTCATAAAAAGCTTCCGATGCTGATTGCAATTCCAACTACAGCCGGGACAGGCAGTGAAACAACGCTTGCCGCGGTAATAACGGACAGTAAAACAAGGCATAAATATCCTATAAATGACTTTTCGCTTATACCGCGTTACGCCGTTTTAGATCCGGAGGTAACAAAAAGTCTGCCCATATGGGTTGCGGCAACAACGGGAATGGACGCTCTCACCCACGCGGTTGAGGCCTATATCGGACGTTCAACGACAAAGGAGACAAGAACCGACGCTACGCAGGCCGTAAGGCTTATATTTGCGAATATATACGAGGTATGCGACAATCCTGATAATATAGAGGCGAGAAGAAATATGCTTCACGCGGCTTATCTTGCCGGAAGCGCATTTACAAAATCCTACGTGGGATATGTCCACGCGGTTGCCCATTCGCTTGGCGGAAGATATAATGTTCCTCACGGACTTGCAAACGCTGTGCTTCTTCCTCATGTGCTGGAGGCCTATGGAGCAAGCGCTTATAAAAAGCTGCATGAACTGGCTATGGCAATAGGAATATCAAACGCCAACGAGGGGCATAGGGCCGGTGCGGAAAAGTTTATAAACGCTGTAAAGGAAATGAAGCTCAGGCTTGATATACCGGACAGGATTAGGGAAATCAGAAAAAAGGATATATCCAGACTGGCGCGTTACGCCGATAAGGAGGCAAATCCCCTCTATCCCGTGCCTAAGCTTATGAATGCCAAGGAACTGGAACGCTTCTACTATGATGTTATGGAGTGATGAAAATGAGACAGGAAGAAATAGAAAATATAATTGAAAGACAGAGAAATTTTTTTGCCGCTGGAAAGACCTTTGACGTGGAGTACCGCATAAAAGCGCTTAGGAGACTGAAGCATACTGTCATTAAATATGAGGACGAGATTAACGCGGCCCTTAAGGCTGACCTTGGAAAAAGCGGATTTGAGGGATATATGTGCGAGGTTGGGCTTGCCTTAAGCGAGATTTCGTATATGATAAAGCATACAAGGTCCTTCGCCGCGGAAAAAAGGGTACGGACTCCGCTTGCGCAGTATGTTTCAAGAAGCTATGTAAAGCCGTCGCCCTATGGTTCAGTGCTTATTATGAGCCCTTGGAATTATCCGTTTATGCTTACAATAGACCCCTTGGCTGACGCTATTGCGGCGGGAAATACTGCGGTGCTGAAGCCCAGCGCCTACTCCCCAAATACAAGCGCAGTTATAAAAAAGATAATTGAGGAATGCTTTGACCCCGGATATGTTGCTGTTATTACAGGCGGAAGACAGGAAAACAGCTTTCTTTTAAACGCGGAATTTGACTATATTTTCTTTACCGGAAGTCAGGCGGTCGGCAGGGAGGTAATGAGGCACGCCTCGGATAACCTTACGCCCGTTACGCTTGAGCTTGGCGGAAAAAGTCCCTGCATAGTTGACAGTACGGCTAAAATAAAGCTTGCCGCAAAAAGGATAGTGTTCGGCAAATTCCTTAACTGCGGACAGACATGCGTTGCACCCGACTATATTTACTGTGACGAGAGGATAAGGGACAGACTTATCGAGGAACTCATATTGCAGATTAAAAAGCAGTTCGGGGATGAACCGCTTTTAAACAGTAATTACGGAAAGATAATTAATGAAAAGCATTTTGACAGGATTTCGGCTCTTATTGACCCTAAAAAAATCGTTTTCGGCGGAAAAAGCGACCGGGAAAGCTTAAGAATTGAACCCGTAATAATGGACAATGTAGACTGGAACGACCCGGTTATGCAGGAGGAAATATTCGGCCCCGTTCTTCCTGTGCTGACCTTTGAGAATATAGGGGAAGCTGTGAAGAAAATCAATTCCAGGCCGCATCCCCTTGCTCTTTATATGTTTTCCGAGGATAAAAGGGCGGAAGGCTTTGTGACAAAGCGCTGCCAGTTCGGAGGAGGATGTATAAACGATACGATAATCCACCTTGCAACAAGCCAAATGGGCTTTGGAGGCGTCGGCGCCAGCGGTATGGGAGCATATCATGGAAGGGTTGGCTTTGATACGTTTTCACATAAAAAAAGTATTGTGGATAAGAAAACATGGATGGACCTGCCAATGCGCTATCAGCCCTATGGACAATTTAGTGAGAAGCTTTTAAGGATGTTTTTAAAGTAAATTTTAGACCGGTCTTTAAGACTGGTCTTTTTTTGTCTCCGCTTTTATATGTTTTTATTAAGAATATAAAATCGGGAGGACACATTATTGACAAGGATAAGGTGTGAAAATGTGTATAAAAACCCTGAAAAGGCGGCCCAGCTGTGGATAAAATATTTAAAGCTGAAGGGAAGCGCTAAATGAAGGCCGCCATATACTGCCGACTGTCTGATGAGGACAGGGATAAACGAACAGGGGAGGATAGCGTTAGCATTCAGAACCAGAAAACAATGCTTACGGATTATGCCATATCTCAGGGCTGGGAAATTTACGGCATATACAGCGACGACGACTATGCCGGGGCGGACAGGAACAGGCCGGAGTTTAAAAGGCTTATTGAGGACGCGCGCAGGAGAAAATTTGACATTGTGCTGTGCAAAACCCAATCGAGGTTTACAAGAGAGCTTGAGATAGTTGAAAAGTACATACACGGACTTTTTCCGCTGTGGGGAATACGCTTTGTCAGTATTGTTGACGGGGCGGATACCGATATCGGCGGAAATAAAAAATCAAGGCAGATAAACGGACTGATAAATGAATGGTATTTGGAGGACATGTCGGAAAACATTAAGAGCGTGCTTACAGCGAAGCGTAAAAGGGGAGAGCATATAGGTGCCTTTGCCCTTTATGGGTACATGAAGGACCCAAATGAAAAGGGCGGCCTTAT
>URCD01000087.1 GCA_900546215.1 uncultured Eubacteriales bacterium
GATACAAAAATGAACAGCTGCTTTAACGATGAAGAAAAAGCAGCTTTGTGTGAAGAGATATCTCTTGCCAGATTTGGCAATCCGGAAGAGGTTGCTAAGCTTGCCCTTTTTTTATCTGATGAAGGTTCATCCGGATATATTAACGGCCAGATTATAACTATTGACGGCGGAATGTACTAAAATAATACTGTAAGATACGGTATTTTATCTAAACATTCTACAGCGGTATTTAAAAACTCATTTATTACCGGTTTTCGTCTTCCCGGCTTAATTATATAATATATAATTCGTTCTGATGGTCCGTCGCCTATATCATATATTGTTATAGGCGATGTTTTTTTTATTTTTTCCGCGACAGAAAAAGGAACAACTGCCCAAGTCCCTTCTATTGAAATAACGCTGTCTAAGGCCATTATTCCATCCATTTTAGCTATAGGCTCAGTTTCAGAGCCGTACCAGTAGCTATGCCACATTGAATATTCGGAGCTCCATTGATAAAGTATTTCCTTACCTGGGTCAAGGCTTGCTGGATGTGGACTTTTTATTTCTGTATTGTTTGAACAGATAAGTACGAATTTCTCTTTATAAAATGGCCTTGTCTCTACATTTTTATAGTACATGTCAGTTGCTATAAAACCTATATCTGTCTTATCCTTGCTTATGTATTCATATCCCTGTTCAGAATGCTGGGAAGATATTGAAAGCTTAACACCGTCATTTTTTTCTATAAACCGTTTATATATATTAGGCATAATTATTCCGTTTACACTTCCTATGCAAGTAATTCTTATGCTTTCAGAACTGTTTAAGCTTTTAATATTTTCAGTTTCCGATAGCAAATCAAGCATTTTTTCTGCAATTCCGACAAACACTCTCCCCTGCTCGGTTAAGGAGGCATTTCTAAAGCCGCGGCTTCTTTCAAAAAGCTTATAGCCTATCTTTTTTTCAAGCGCCTGTATTCTTCTGCTTAATGCAGGCTGAGTAATATATAAACGCTCGGCTGCACTTGAAAAACTTCCACATTGTATTATGGTTAAAAATGCTGTAATTTCTAATTGTGTCATTTAATTCACCCTAATATAAAGTTTTATTTATATTTTAGGACTATATTATGCATTTGTCAAAGATGTTTTTTAGGATATATAATTATAAAAAATTAAATTGGGTGATACAAAATGTTTATAAATATGCTGAACCTTCAGTTTACACTTTTAATGCTTATAGCCGTTGGTTTTTTTGTTAGAAAAATAAAAATTATTGATGAACGTGTTCAGAGCAGACTTTCAGACCTTCTAATATATGTTATACTTCCATGTAATATCGTTAATTCGTTTATGGGAGACGCTGAAATTTCTCCTGAATTCGCACATAACTGTATTTACGCCTTTATAATTTCTTTTGTTATACAGCTATTTTCCACGGTTTTTGGACGTCTATTGTTTAAAAAATATCCTAAAGAAGATGCAAATGTCCTTGCTTACGGTATTATATGCTCGAATTCTAGCTTCATTGGAATACCAGTTGTTGAATCAATATATAACAGTGTAGGAGTCATGTATACGTCCATATTTCAAATACCTATACGAATAACAATGTGGTCCGCAGGGCTCTCGCTGTTTACGTCAGTAGAAAAAAAGGATGTTCTTAAGAAAATAGTCAAACACCCTTGTATAATAGCGGTTGTAATTGGCGTGCTGTTTATGGCTTTTAATGTACATCTACCGATATTTTTAGATAATACAATTGGCTACATAAGTAAATGTACAACTGCTGTATCAATGATTATAATAGGCTCAATACTTACAGAAACAAACAGGAATAATATTTTGTCTAAAGAGGTATTCTACTACTCTTTTTTAAGGCTCATTGTTATGCCGGTTATTGTTCTTTTCATATTAAAGGCCTTAAACTTTGATCCTATGCTGATTGGTATATCAACTCTTTTAACTGCCATGCCGGCAGGAAGCACAACGGCTATTTTGGCCGAAAAGTACGGCTGCAATGCTGAGCTTGCCTCAGGAACAATATTTGTCTCAACAATATTGTCAATTGTAAGTATACCAATTATAAGCTTGTTTATATAATCAGTATTCACACCATTATCATATATAAAGAAAGAAAGCCCGGAAATTATTCCGGGTTTTCTTTTGTATATCTAATTATAGGCCAAATTGTGCTTTTGTCTACAAAGTCTACAGTTTTACCATAAGTGTCTAAAATACATCTCTCTTCATCGGTTAAGCTGCTCTTATTTTTTATTTTTTTTACAAGCGCTGACATCATTGTTTTATGCAGAAAGCTCATTTTTGAATAATCCATTGCTCCTCTTAGATGAAATAAAGCAAATTCATCTGCAGAAGCTTTCGGAAACTTTTTTAAAACATTTTTGATAAGATTTTCCTTATTTATATCAATTGAAGGATCAGCAATACCACACGTGAAAATAACAAGCTTAGCATTTTTCAGCTGGTCATAATTTTTCACAATAAAATTTATGCCTGTAATACCGCCTGCATAAACGGCTCCGCCATAAATTATAGTATCATAATTTTTGATATTTTGTAAATTTGCATCGTTAACATCCAATAAATCAGCATTCAGTTCTTCTGCTATCCATTCTGCATACTGCTTTGTTGAGCCATATTTACTGCCATAAAGTACAACCGTCATATTATAACCTCTCTCCAAGCCTTAAACTAGGAACAGCATTTAGTTCAAGGCCGTCACGTCTTCCCGCAATATATTCGTAATAGGCGGCAGAACCTATCATAGCGGCATTGTCCGTACATAGTATAGGTGAAGGAATATTCAATGTAAAGCCGTTTTTGTCACAGGCCTCCTTCATTGCCTGTCTAAGCGTGGAATTTGACGCTACACCGCCAGCCATAGCTATTTTAGTCAGCCCTTTTTCCTTTGCGGCCTTCATTGTTTTGGTAACCAGAACATCAATAACAGAGTATTGGAACGAAGCCGCAACATCTTCGGGAACAATTTTTTCACCTGTCATTTTCATTTTATTGACATAGTTCAGCACAGCTGATTTAAGCCCGCTGAAACTGAAATCATAGCTTCCGTCTTCCAAAAAAACATGAGGAAATTGTATTGAGTCCTTATTTCCAAGCTTAGCAGCCTTTTCAATTTTAGGACCGCCTGGATATCCCATGCCTATTACTCTGGCAACCTTGTCAAATGCCTCTCCTGCCGCATCATCTCTTGTTGAGCCCATTATTTCATATTTTCCGTAGTCGCTGACATATACAAGGTTTGTATGGCCTCCGGACACCACAAGCGCCATATACGGCGGCTCAAAATTTATATCCTGAATATAATTTGCCGATATATGTCCTTCAATATGGTGTACTCCTATTAAAGGCTTATTAACAGCAAAGGCAAGTGCCTTTGCCTCTGCAAGTCCCACAAGGAGAGCGCCAACAAGCCCTGGTCCGTAAGTAACACCAATGGCGTCTATATCCTCTAGAGTAACCTCTGCCTGCTTAAGCGCTTCCTTAATAACTGCGTCTATATTTTCTATATGCTTTCTTGAGGCGATTTCAGGAACTACCCCGCCGTAGAGAGTATGAAGGTCAATCTGAGACGAAATAATATTTGACAGAACATACCTCCCGTTTTTTACTACGGAAGCGGCTGTCTCGTCACATGAGCTTTCTATCGCCAATATAAGTACATCTTCTCTTTCGTTCATTATATGCCTCCGTTATTCCTCAAAGTTTATTCTTGCAGTAATTCTGTCATATCCAACTTTTGTATTTTCAAATATTTTTTTAGCATTGTCTATAAACAGCTCAGGCTCCGACATTGAGGGGCTTAAATGTGTCAGCCACAGTTCCTTAACGCAGCCAAGCTTGGCAAGCTTAGCCGCCTCAGAGAAAAGCATATGCTTATATTCAACAGCCTTAGCCTGCTTTTCATTTTCGCCGTACATTCCTTCACATACAAACAGGTCTGAATCACGTATAAAGTCTACTAACGAATCAACGGGCCTTGTATCAGTACAAAAAGAAACACTCAAGCCCTTTCTGTCATTTCCAAGTACCATATCACTGGTGTAAGTCCTTCCTTCATGTTCAATCTTCCCGCCCTTTTGAAGCACCGACCAGAGCTTAACAGGAAGACCAAGCGATTGAGCTTTTTCAACTGAAAATTTCCCTTTTCTGTTAACGTCAAATCTGTAAGAAAGACATCTTATTCTATGGTCGCCTTCATTTGCTTTTAGGCAAAAATCTTTAAAATCATATGTTTTTGAAGTGTCATCTATTTCAATAAACTCAAGCTTAAACGGAAGTTCTGGAAAGATCAGTCTTAGTCCTTCAACTACTTTTTTAAGCCCTGTTGGGCCGATCAATTTTACCGGCTCGGTTCTACCAGCGTTTCCAATAGTAAGAAGCATTCCCGGAAGTCCGGATATATGGTCTGCATGAAAATGTGTGAAGCAAATCGTATCTATTGCTTTAAATCCCCAGCCTAGCATTTTAAGAGTAACCTGCGTTCCTTCTCCGCAGTCAGTCATTATAAGCCTTCCGTTAATTCTAAGCAGCATTGACGAAAGAAACCTGTCAGGCATGGGCATCATTCCACCTGTACCTAAAAGGGCTATGTCTATCATAATATATCATTCCTTTATTTTGTCTTTAAGTAATTCAACTGCTTTATTATATTGTTTGTCATCAGCTGATTTAGTTTTATCTTCAGTCTCAATTTCATAGTCAGGCGTTATGCCTATACCCTGTATACATACTCCATTTGGAGTAAAGTATTTTTGAATTGTAATTTTTAGACCTGAACCATCGCTCAAGCTGTAAAGCCCCTGTACAATTCCCTTACCATAGGTCTGCGTTCCGATTATTGTTCCCCTGCCGTTGTCCTGAATAGCACCAGCCAGCAATTCAGAAGCACTGGCACTTCCACCGTTAACAAGTATGGCAATAGGTATATCAATGCATCCATCTTTTGATTTAAAGTCAACCCTATTCCCGTTTTTATCAACTGTGTATGTAATAGTTCCTTCAGGAAGAAGCGTATCAGCTATTTCAGTAACTATATCTATCATTCCTCCGGGATTATCCCTTAAATCAATTACAAGGCCTTTGATATTCTGCTTCATAAGCCCTGAAAGTGCCTTTATAAACTGATCGGCTGTCACCTTGGCAAATTCAGTTATTTTTATATATCCTATATCTCCGTCCTTTGAGCTTTTTACATACTGCATATTTATTGTTGAACGTTTGATGTCAAACAATTTTTCACCTTCGCCGTGCCTGTCAACACTGATTTTAACCGAAGTATCTTTTTTGCCCTTTGTGAGCTCTGAAATCTCAACAACTGACATACCGACTACATCTTTATCATCTACTTTAATAATTGTGTCACCGGCCTTTAAACCTGCTTTTTCAGCGGGTGAATTTTCTATTACTTCGCTGACTATACAAAGGCCAGTATCTTTATCAGAAGAAATAACTATTCCTATGCCGCACATTGTTCCATTGGCGTCATTTAGAAAATCAGACATTTCATTTTTAGTAAAGTATCGTGTGTAGGGATCACCCATTGCATCTGCCATACCTGAATACATTTGATCCGCAAGATCTGTATTGTCAAAATCACCAATAAAATTCTGCTCAAGCATAGAGGCAATTACGGCCGCCTTTTCACCTACAGCCAAATGCTCTTCTCCAATAAATGTATGTGCCGCATCATAGCCGTTTTTTGTGATAATTACAGCTGCTGTAAGTATAACTCCGCAGACTGCTCCCTTTAAAAAACGGATAGCCTCCTCTTTATTATCCACATAATCATCTCCGCATAAACCGTTACAAATAGCTTATGCGCATTACAATTATATATGTTTATTTGGTTTTATTCAACATCCCTAATAATAAAAATAAGCCCTGTATATAAAAATACAGGGCTTAATATAATCTCAATTAAAACTATACGTTACTGTAACGCGTGCAGTTATATCTATTTTATCATAGTTTATAACTGTCGAACCTTCACCTGCATCATAGTCAGCCATTTCCGCATTAACGGACTTGGCCATTCCCGAAGTCTCTGTTGTATAGTTATTACTGCTTGTTTCTACAACAGACTTTACTGGTCCAAGACTGCGCCCGTATGACTCAGCTATTACCGCAGCGGAATCGCCGGCTGTTTTAATCGCATTCTTAAGTGCCTGGGCATAATAAACAGAGGAATTTTCCAGCGAAAAGGATATATCAGAGCCTGTTGCCCCAGCCTTAAGTGCAGTATCTATAAAAGCTCCCGCATTTTCAACATCGCTAGTCGCGAACGATAATGTTGTATAAGCCCTGAAATATACAGGCTGTTCACTCCTTTTTCCCTGATTATCATAATCATAATAAGGGGAAACATACGAATACTCAGTCAAAATTCTATCTTCAGCAATTCCTGCTTTTTTCATAGATGAAATTACAGCCGATGATACCTTGTTGTTTTCCTCCTGAGCCTGTGAAGCTGTAGTTCCTCTTGTTTCTATGTTAGCATATATTGTAGCTGTATCCGGCTCAACACTAACAATTCCGCGTCCATTTACTGTAATTCCGTCGGTGCTCTCAGCAAATGCTGTTACACTGATACCAAATACCATTACAGCGGCAAGCAATAAACTGATAGCAGTTTTAAAACTTTTCTTCATAGTAATCACTCCTTTATACATTAAGATGCTTTCTAAGTGATATTGTACTTCCAATTACGCCGAGCAAAGCTCCAAATACTAAAGAGACTGGAAGCAGTATTGAGAATATATCAATACCAAATCTAAATGAAACAAGGGAGTTTATCATCGGTATTTGAGCATATATTACATCAACAAGTTTGTTATATAAAGGCCATGCTATGATAATAGGTATAGCCGCTCCTACTATTCCGATGATTATACCTTCTATTACAAACGGCCAGCGTATAAACCAGTCTGTGGCCCCTACATATTTCATAATACTTATTTCAGTTCTTCTTGTAAATACAGAAAGTTTAATTGTATTTGTAATAATAACAACCGATATTGCTGCAAGAACAACAATTAATACACTTCCAAAAACGCTAAGGAAATTGCTTATTTTTACTAAAACCTGTGTTTCACTTTCAGAACTTCTAATATTTCTTACGCCGTCAATCTGCTCTATCTTATTTACTACTTCGCCCTGATATGCAATATCATCTAAGGAAACCTCAAAGGAACTTGACAAAGGATTATTTGTTTCATCAAATCCTGACAATATTTCCTCCGCATCCCATGATTCCTTTAAATCATTCAATGCGTCCTCCGGAGATGTATAACTTACACTTTCCACATGATCCAAGGCGCCAAGCTCATCGTTTATCTCAAGTATTTTTTCAGAATTAAGATCATTTTCCAGAAAAACAGCTATTCCTATTGAATCCTCAAACTGTGTCAGCATGTAATCAACATTTGTAAGAGCACAGTACGATATAGCAATCATAAATATACAAGCAGCAACAGTTCCAATCGAGGCAACTGACATAAGCCTGTTTCTAATGACGCCTCCAAAGGCTTCAGAAAAAAAGTACTTAATAGATCTAAATTTCATCGCTGTACCCACCTTTTTTATCACGAATTATATGGCCGTCGCTCAAGGTTATAACCCTTTTCTGCATCTGGTCAACTATGTCTTTGGCATGAGTAGCGATTACTACGGTAGTGCCTCTCTTATTTATTTCCTCAAGCAGCGTCATTATATCCCAAGCCGTTGCGGGGTCAAGATTTCCTGTCGGCTCGTCCGCTATAAGTATAGGAGGGTTATTAACTATTGCCCTTGCTAATGCAGTTCTTTGCTGTTCGCCGCCTGAAAGCTCTCTTGGATACACCTTTGACTTATCTCTTAAGCCAACAAGGCTTAAAACTGTAGGAACATTTCTTCTTATAGTCTTTGTAGGGGCTTCTATAACCTGCATAGCGAAAGCAACATTTTCAAAGACTGTTTTGTTAGGAAGAAGCCTAAAGTCCTGAAATACAACTCCAACATTTCTTCTTAAATATGGTATTTGGCTTCTTCTAAGCTCTCCTGTTTTAACGCTGTTAATTGTAATAGTTCCTTCTGTTGGGTCAAGTTCCTTAAGAAGCAGTTTAATCATCGTAGATTTGCCGGAGCCGCTGGAGCCAACAAGAAAAACAAACTCACCCTTTTCAATGTTAATGTTTATATCCTCAACGCCGATAGTTCCGTTAGGATATACCTTAGTAACGTGTTCTATGTTTATCAACTAATATCGTCCTTTCCCGTGCCTTTATTCAAAAGAGCAAGGTATCAGTATACCATTTTATCCATATACATCATATACTTGCTTACCATAAGAGTAATTTTGAATATAATGGCATCGTCAAAATTGCGCAGGTCCAGCCCTGTCATTTTTTGGAGCTTGTCAAGTCTGTATACAAGAGTGTTTCTGTGTATGTACAGCTGTCTTGACGTCTCAGAAACATTAAGATTGTTCTCAAAGAATTTATTAACAGTAGCGAGAGTTTCCTCGTCAAAGTCGTCCATGGTAAGTCCATGCAGAACTTCCTTAATAAACATTTTGCAAAGTGAAAGAGGTAGCTGATATATAAGCCTTCCAATTCCAAGCTTTTCGTAGTTTACAATAAGTTTTTCGTTTTCAAATATTTTTCCAACCTCGAGAGCCATTTTAGCTTCTTTATATGAGCGAGAAACATCCTTCAGGTCGCTGACAACGGTTCCGATTGATATATATACCTTTACATTGAGTTCAGTACTTAATGTATCAGAAATCATTTTGGCGATTTTTTCAATCTCATCCATTGTTTCTTTTTCACGAAGCTCTTTAACAAGGATTATACTGTGTTCATCAACGGCAGTAACAAAATCCTTGGTTTTTGCAGGGAATATGCTTCGTACAATTTCAACAATATTCATATCCTTATCAATATTTGTTTCGATAAGATATACAATTCTTCTAATATTATTTTCAATATGAAGCTTTTTTGCCCTGCTGTAAATGTCAACAAGAAGGAGGTTGTCAAGAAGGAGATTTTTGATAAAGTTATCCTTATCGTATCTTTCCTTATAGGCAACAAGAAGGCTCTGTATCTGGAAAGCCGCAATTTTACCTATCCTATAACCGTCCTCGTCCTCTCCCTTTACCTGAATAACATACTCCGGAATACCATTGTCATAAACCTTGAAATACTGGTAGCCAAGAATAAGCTGGCTGTCTGCCTGTGAACCGACAAAGTTTTCGATGGCGTCAATTTGTCTGCCGATCATATTTTCTTCGGTTGTGGCAATAACCTTTCCCTCTTTTTCAACTACACTCAAATCTTTGCGGGTAATGTTTTTAAGTCCGTCAATAGTACTTTGTAAAATCTGATTTGATATCATACGTCCACCCCAATAATAAATTTAATAGAAATTTCCCCATTCCATATACCGTTTGCAGTTATAGGAACTGCTGATTGAGCGGCGGAAAAAGAGATGCGTTATTCTCAAAGTTGCATAAAGCAATATACACTAAACAGTTGAAAATATAATGTGTATTCTGCCACCCATAAAATTCACTATGACTGATTTATATTTTATAACATAATAACAAAAAAATAAAGAGAAATTTCAAAAA
>URCD01000088.1 GCA_900546215.1 uncultured Eubacteriales bacterium
CCCATCTTTAGAATACGGACGGGGACTGCTCATATAAGTAAGTCGTTTTCTCCTACAGCTCTGTGTTTACTCCGTTAATTACTGTCTGCTCATCATCAACTGGAATTATTATGTACCTCTTTCCGTCTATTATCTGAGCTTTGATTTCTTCTGCTTTATCGGGGCTGACATTAAGCACTATTGCAGACTTTCCTTCCTCTGTATCCCAAGGCAACTCATATGGGACTGCCACTTCCTCAAGCTTGGTTTTAAGCTCAAGAACCTCCTTTTGCAGCTCCTGCTCCTTTTTATTTTTAAAGTGATTTTCAATTGCCTTTGTATCCACTATATTTTCAACAATAGGAGGCTCGTCCCCAAATTCTTCTGCGCAGGCCTGCTCTATTTTTATGGCTAGTTCCTCAGGTACGGAACCGCTGGTCATTAAACTCTCAATTGTACGGCTGTCTAATATAACCGGCTGACTGCTGGTAGATGTGTCGTGTTCTTCGATTATTCTGTTAAGAGCCTGATGTATTTCAATTACAACCTCGTCATCATCAAAATCGCTGCCGTTTACTGCGCTTTTGAGTATGCTGTCAAAGGCTGATTTTTCTTCTGACGCTGTCCTTTTGGCCTTGCAGCCCAGTGCGGACTCCATTAGCTCCTGTTTAGGCTCTTTCGGATTTTTTGTATAATACATAAGTGAGTGTATATCACTGCTTCTGTCGGAGAAAGCAGGGAAAACAAATCCGTTTTCAGGCATGGAGACAGCCCAGTCTCTTATGCGGGCACCTATTCTGTTTTCATCCGCGCGGTATCCAAGTCCGGCCTTTGTAAGTTCAACAGGGCAGATTGAACAGATTATGTAATCGTAAACTTCTTCAGATTCATCGAGCTTGTTATTATCGTTTGTTTTAACAATTACATCGTAGGCATCATGATATACAAGAATAAGATAATTACCATCGTAATCGTAGTTGTCAATTATTAGCTCATAAAGACGTTCAAGAAGGCCGTCGTCTTTTAGCTTGCTGTCCCTTAGGCCTAGCAGAAAATTTTGCTTTCCGCCGGGCTGTTCCTCCTCAGGTGGGAATTCCAGCTCAAGAAGGTTATTTCCAATAGTGCCGGAAAGAGTTTTTTTAGCAATTTCAAGATATTTAAAAAACTCCTCGTCAACCAGATTTAAAAAAGTTTCATTAATATGTAATATAATATTTTTTTTGGAGTCTACATAACAGCCGCGTATTTTGGTGAATGTACATTCTTCCTTTTTCATACGTCTTTTCAATTCCAGGATATCTTTTCTGTTCATATATGATTTCCTTTCTTTTAAAAATTATTTTTATTGCACCAAATAATTATAGTTTGAAAACTCCTTGTTAGCAAGCCGGATAATACCAAATATTTTTCAAATTTTTGTCTTTGCGTTAATCTAGGCTATTTTTAAACTATTTAAATCTTTGCTAGTATAGCTTTTTAGTGTAGAGGTTAAATTAAATTGTGCGAGGAGATAATCTTTTCGCAAGCCGATGTTCAGGGAAGTGAGAATTTTGAAAGCAGGCAAGAAGCTTTTTGCATTACCAATTTTGGCCATTGCGGCCGCCCTTATTTTTCCTTCCGCGTTAAACGCCGGCGAGAGCGAGGCTGTACAGACCTCCATTGTAAAAAATGAGGAAAAGCTGCTTATTCCCGGCGGTTCAGCTATTGGCGTAACGCTTGAGAGTGACGGTATTCTTGTCTTGGGCACCGGAAATGTTACGGGCAAGGACAGGCATATATATTCTCCGGCCGAAAACGTCCTTAAGGAGGGCGACATCATTTTAAAGGCCGATGGGATAACACTTGATGACAAGGAGGCTTTGGCATCTGCTGTAAAAAACTGCGGAGACAGCCTTATGCTGACAGTCATTAGAAGAGACAGCGTTATGGATATCAGTCTGTCGCCGGTAAAATGCCTTGAAGATGGAAGCAACAAAATCGGTGTATGGGTAAGGGACAGCACACAAGGTATAGGTACACTTACCTATATAGACCCGTCTGATTCCAGCTTCGGCGCTCTTGGCCACGGAGTGTACGATGCAGATACAGGTGACTTAATGACTGTTAAAAGCGGCAATGTCGTTGAAAGCGATATTACCGGAATTAAAAAAAGCGAAAAAGGATCGCCCGGGGAATTGACCGGAGTTCTTAATAAGTCAAATGTTCTGGGTGAAATATCCAAAAATACCGAGTGCGGCATTTACGGAACGCTTAACAGTGATACTGTATCTGGCTTGTATAATGAGCCTATACCGGCCGCCGCGTCAAACGAAATTAAAACCGGAGCAGCTACTATACTCAGTTCTTCTAAAAACGGAGAGGTGGACGAATACGCCATAAATATTGAGGCAGTAAACCTAAGCCACTCTGAAGCCGATAAAGGGCTTGTCATTAGGATAACCGATGACAGGCTTAAAAATTCGGCAGGAGGAATAGTTCAGGGAATGAGTGGCTCTCCAATAATTCAAAATGGAAAATTAATAGGGGCGGTAACGCATGTATTTGTAAGAGAGCCTGACAAAGGCTATGGGATTTTTATAGAAAATATGCTTGAAAATGATGTGTAAGGCAGGGGCCGGCTTAATGCCGGCCCTTTTAAATATAGTAAAATTGTTTAATCGAAATTGCTGCCAGAGTAAAATTAGAATAAAACTTTGTCGAAAAGATGTCTGATTTTAACAAAACATATGTCTTTTGCACAAAGACAAATACTTTCTCTTAACAAAATAGACTAAAATTTTAAACTCTCTTGATAAATTTGACATTTTAATTCAAATAACCTATAATAAATAATCATTATCGATGATGATACATATTTTGGCAAACCCGGCGAAAGCCGGCGACGCAAAGCTACAGGGCCTTACCTACCCCCAGGTTGGCAGCCAGCTGCACCAGAGCATCAAATTGTAATAGTTGCTTTGGTCGAAAGCAAAAATATAACGCGTGATGTTTTTGCAGAAGGGGACAAAAATGAATAGAACTAAATTAGTGTCTGATAAGATATTTAATTATTTGTATCTTTCGGCACTCCTTTTTCTGATGCAGCCATTAAAGGCACGGGGATGCATCTGTTTGATAAGAGGCTCCGGCGCTTCCGATATAATATCGGTTCCCGCAAAGAGGGGTTTCAGGCGTTTAAAAAGCGCCGCTGAGATTGACTTCAAACAGAGTTTAGTCATTAGCCATGCCGGCAAACGCTTTTGCTCTGTTTTTTATATGTAGCAACGTTATTATGTGGTACATTAACAAATTTAAAATGTTAGTAGTGTATACCGACTGAATAACTGTGACGTAAATACAGTGCTGATACGTTTTTCACTGTTCAAAGAATATAATTCTTTGTTTCATATTAGAAAATCAGAAAAGATGCTTGAATGAGTTCCGCTTTTAATAAACCGATATCAGGGCCTGTTCTGATGAATGGCGGGCCCTGCGGACAGCGCTTTAAAGTATTTTATCCATTCTTTAAGTAATAATCGTGAGGTAGGATGGATAGATACGCAGTCTCTTATTCTAGTGGTAAAATCAACGCTTCATAAATAAAATATAAAAAAATAAAAATTTTACTGTCCACAATGAAGTGATGATTAACGGCTTTAATATTTGACTGCAGGGCGCTGTCCTGCTATATGCGGAATGCTTAAACGGTATAATAGATTAACCGGCTAAAATCTTTTATGACCATAATAAGAACAGATAAAAATTAAAAGTTTTAGTAGACAAATAGCTGTATGAGGTTGTATATAACCGATTCGGCTGGGGAGAGTCCGTAATTTAAGCGGATTATAAGGTATCGGAACTGTTTGTCAGACTCTTCCGGTACCTTTTCTTTCGTTAAAACAAATTTTATAACAAGTCAGGCAGACTGTGCCATGCTCAGCCTGCTTTTTAATTTTTCAATTGAATGGATTTTTATTGCCTTTCGTGCAATTTTCTTTTTCATTTGTTATAATGAATTTAACAAATTATCGGCTTGCTGAAAATATAACTGAAAGAGGTGTAACTGTGACTAAGGATTTATATACCATTGGGGAGACTGCCGCACTGCTGGGGGTTTCGACACAAACGCTTAGATTTTATGATAAAAAAGGTATACTGTCTCCTGTTTACACTGACCCTGATACGGGGTACAGATACTATTCCTACAGACAGTTCCACATTATTGACAGAATAAAATACTTGCAGGGGTTTGGACTGCCGCTGGAATCTATTGAGACAATTATTAAGGACGGAACCGTAGACGGCCTTCTTCCTTTTCTAGATATACAAAAGAAAAAATGTATTGAGGAAATTAAAAAAATGCAGGAGCAGGTAAAGGACATTGAATGGTATATTAACTACTTTACATACCTTAAGGACAGTGACGATGAAAAATACCTTTACCGGGTCCATGAAAACAAAAGGTATATACTTGAGGTACCGTGCTATGAAACAGATGAGCTGTCAGATATGGAAATCAGACTAGCGGCGGCGAGAAGTCTTCCGCAGTTCATAAAGCTTCCCTGCAGAAGGCAGTACGGCTATAAGGTGGATTTTGACGGGCTTTTAGACAGGAAGTTCAAACCGTATCTTACTTTGTATATTTGAGAAAGGAACCAGATTTTGAAGCGGTAAATTTTGATGTTCTCCCAGAGGGGGACTATATATGCATCAGAACCAAAATTTTAAAAGAAAACTGGGATACAGAAATTTTAAAAAGCTATTTTGAAGGCTGCGATAAGCCCAAAATTGCTATAGCTTTGGAATTTGAGGATAACTTGGTGGACTGGTCAGACGCTGTATATGAAATACAAATACTCTTATAATTTATGCGGGTATATGGTTAATAATTTTTAACTGTATACCTGTTTTTTTGTCGCAAATTAAAAAATAGATAAAAAATTTAGAAAAAAGTAAATTTAGCTGTTGACTTTATTCTAAGTATAAAGTTTAGAATTGGAAACAAATAAAAGATTCCGGAGGCGTTAGGATGATAAAAGCAAGAAAAAGGTCAACAGATATTTTATATAAGGGGAATGTCCTTAAAAAGGAAATTATAAACCCGGACTGTCCTCCCATATACTATTCAACAGCGTGTGAAATAACAGATATGGATGACTATGATTTCGCTAATAACGGAGGAAAATACTATTACAACAGAACATCGGCGCCAAATAGGGATATGCTGGCGGATGCAATCACATTTTTGGAAAGCGGGGAAGAGAGCATTATTGCTTCGTCAGGAATGGCGGCAATATCAACAACTCTGCTGTCATTTCTTCAAAAGGGGGACAGAATTCTTTGCAGCGATGCTGTTTACGGAGAGACAATAGAGCTTTTGGACAATATGCTTTTTAAATTTGGTATTGATGCAGTATATGCTGATTTTACAAATTTACAGGACGTAAAAAGCAAGCTGACCCCAAATACAAAAATACTTTATACGGAGATTATTAGCAATCCGCTTATTAATGTAGTGGATATAGACGCTATAACGAAAATTGCCAAGGAAAATGGTTCACTTACTGTAGTTGACAGTACATTTACAACTCCATTTGCGATAAGGCCGCTGGAACATGGAGCCGATATAGTTATACACTCACTTACAAAGTTTTTTGGAGGCCACAGCGATATAACAGCAGGCTCAGTTACTTCATCAAAAAGTATAATTGAAGAGATAAATAGGAACCATCTTCTGCTTGGCGGCTGCCTGGACGCAAACAGCGCATGGCTCGCTTTAAGAAGCATAAGGACAATGCAGCTAAGAGTTGAGAAACAGATGGCTAATGCCAATAAACTTGCGCATGCCCTTGCGGATGATTCCAGAGTAAAATATGTAAACTATCCTTCAATTGAATATCATCCTCAGCATAAGCTGGCCATAAGACTGTTTGATAATGGATTTGGCCCAATGCTTAGCTTTAGGGTGGAAGATGACAGGGAAAAGGTAAACGAGTTTATCCGCAGGCTGGAAATGATAAAATATCTTGGAACTCTCGGCGGCTTCAGAACGTCGCTGGCACATCCTGCCACAGCCTTCAGAAATGAGTTCAGCCCGGAACAGCTGAAAAAAATGGGGATGGAAGAAGGACTTATCAGGATATCAGCGGGTATTGAAGACAGCGAGGATATAATAAACGACATTAAAAACGCATTGGAGGTGTTCGGAAAATAAGGCACCTTGGAAGAACTATAATAAACAGGCAACACAGTTTAAATAATGGGAGGAAAGGAAATGGAAATTATTCTTAAGATCATTCAGACAATATCTGATTTCATGTGGGGCACACCTATGACAATCGCTCTTGTAGGAACAGGACTTTATCTTACAATCAAATTTAGAGGCAGATACATAACAAAAATAAAATTCCACTTTAAAAACACCTTTGGAAAAATGTTTAAAGGGGGAGAAGGAGAGGGAACGGTATCCGGTTTTGCAGCGGCCTGCACCGCGATGGCAAATACAATCGGTGTAGGTAATATCGGAGGCGTTGCCACAGCAATAACAATGGGCGGACCGGGCGCAGTCTTCTGGATGTGGGTCTCTGGGCTTTTAGGAATGTCCACAAAGGCATGCGAAATTATACTTGGCCAAAGATACCGTGTTAAATTTGACAAGTCAAAGGATGAATACGTTTGTGACCGCTCGTTTGTAATGAAAAACGCACTGGGTTGGAAAAAAGGCGCGCTTGTACTTGCGGTATTCTGTTTCGTATTTGGACCGTGGACATGCTGTGTGCAGACTGAATCTCTTACAAGCTCGCTGTATGAGGGATTTGGTATAGCCCCAATTATTTCTATAATAATAATGGGAATAACTTGCTTTGTAACTATAGCGGGAGGGCTTAAAAGGATAGCTTCCGTCATGGAAAAGGCCGTTCCATTTATGGCTATGGCATATATAATTGCAGGAATCGGCATACTTATTATGTATATTGACAAAGTTCCCTATGCCTTTGGAATTATATTTAAATCGGCATTTACGCCTATGGCGGGAATCGGCGGATTTGCCGGTGCAACGGTAAAGGATGCGCTTAGATATGGAATAGCAAGAGGTCTCTATTCAAATGATGCGGGAACCGGCTATGGTATAGTAGCACATGCAGCAGGACAGACAGACCACCCTGTACGTCAATCATCATGGGGCTGGGGAGAGGTTTTCCTTGATACTATCGTTGTATGTACAGTTACGGCCATTTCGATTATAATAACAAATGCTTATATTGACTATCCTGACGTTACAAGTGCTCAGCTTACAACAGTTGCTTTTAAAACTGCATATGGCAATTTCGGCGGATACTTTATGGCTATTGCCACAACGGTTTTCGTATGGACAACAATTATAGGAATGTACTATTCCTGTACAAAGTCAATTGACTATGCTTTTGGCGATACAAAGATTAATAAAATAGCTACTCCGATTTATATGGTTTATTATATGCTCCCATGTCTGTTTTTCTATAATATAAAGGCAGACCTGCTTTGGGCCGCCACTGACCTTATAAGCGCGATGTATGTTGTTATAACGCTCTTATTTATATATTCAAAGAGAAAAGAAATTTTCAGGCTTTACAACGATTTCTGGAACAGGTTTATACCTGCCATTAATAGAGGAGAGCACCCTGAAAAGGTTTCCTATGAAACTATAGAGGATTAAGCGGGGGACAGATAATGGATAAATTGACAAAGCTGTTAAATAAAGAAAAGTTTGTAATTGTAGACGGTGCTATGGCCACTGAGCTTGAGGCAAGGGGCTGTAATATAAATGACGAGCTGTGGTCGGCAAAAATATTATCTGAGAACCCTGCACTTATTGAGCAGGTGCATTATGACTATTTTGCAGCAGGTGCGGATATAGGCATATCAGCCAGCTATCAGGCTTCTATTCCCGGCTTTATGAACAAGGGATTTACAAAAAAAGAAGGAGAAAAGCTCATAATGGATTCTGTGGAAATTCTTTTGAACGCGGTTAAACGCTATCAGAAGGATTATCCGGAAAGGAATTGCCTAATAGCGGCCGCCGCTGTAGGACCATACGGAGCATATCTTGCGGACGGCTCAGAATACAGAGGAGATTATACAGCCGACAAAGCAATAATTGAAGCGTTTCACAGAGAAAGAATGGAACTGCTTGCCAGTGCCGGTGCGGAAATATTCGCCTGTGAAACACTGCCATGTCTTTGGGAAGCTGAAGTTATACTTAAAATAGCTGAAGATTTAGATGTTCCTTGCTGGTTTTCCTTCAGCTGCAAAGACGGAAATCAAATATCAGACGGAACGCCTATAGAAGAATGTGCAAGGTTTATGACCGGCAAGGAACTTGTTAAGGCTGTCGGTGTTAACTGTACACATCCGCGGTTTATATCCGAGCTTATAAAGAATATAAAAAACAGCTGTGACAAGCCTGTGATTGTATACCCTAATAAGGGTGAGGAATACGACCCGTTAAAGAAAGTATGGGTTGGTGCAGGTGATATAAAGAGCTTTGGAGATTATGCCGAACAATGGTATGAGGATGGTGCAAGACTCATAGGAGGCTGCTGCCGCACAACTCCTGAGGATATACGGCAGCTGGAAAGGCTCAGAAAGAGTATATGAATAGCTTCGTTTTTAAACAGCTGTTTGTTTGAAAATGTTCTTGACATTCAATGATTAATGTGATAAAATATTTGACTGTATTTAGGATATAATATATATTACTTCTAAAATTAACCACTTCATGTGTCTTGGAAGTGGTTTTTTTATTGTTAACTGCCGGAGCTTAATTTATATTATAAACCAAATTGGAATTAAAAAAGGGGGATTGCTATGGACGATAAAATAGTAAAATCTATAAAGAAGTTATGTGTTAAAAACAACATCAATTTGAGCAGGCTGGAAAAAAATGTAGGACTGAGCCAGGGACTAATCAGTAAGTGGAAAACAACAACACCATCGCTGGAGAAATTAATTGATATCGCAAGATACTTTTCTGTATCACTGGATGAGGTAGTAGGCCTTAAAGATGTTGACGATGTTTTTCTTGAACTTCTTTGCAATAATACAGAAGCTAATAAATTATTTTGGCACTCACAGTCGGAGCCTAAGCTGGATTTAGATATTTTGCCTAACGTAACCTATAATGAAGAAATATATACATACTCATTTTATTATACCGAATATAATAACGGATATATTATAATATATGCCTTTCATAAACGTTCCAAATTATTAACTCCTGAAAAGCTTGTTTTATTTATTCAACCAATGAAAACTTCATCAGCAGTTTATCAAAACTACAATACAAAAGAACTGTCTGTATTATGGATAAAGATTTTAAATAGTTTAAATGAAATTACACCAGTTGAAACTGTTGCCGAGGAATATAAGCAGACCGCAATTGAGCAAAATATATCCGAAGATATGGCTTTAAATAAATGCGTC
>URCD01000089.1 GCA_900546215.1 uncultured Eubacteriales bacterium
CGCCGGGAATATTTCTTGCCTGCACGCATTTCTCAACGGAAATCGCGTCATATACGCTTTCGTCAAATACAGGGGAAATCGCCTTAAACTCATCAAGGCTTAAATCCTCAAGAGACGTATTATTGTTTATGCAGTAAAGCACAAGCTGTCCGAGTATCGCATGTGCGTCACGGAAGGGCACGCCCTTTTTAACGAGCCAGTCAGCCGCGTCGGTGGCGTTTGTAAATCCGCCCTTGGCCGCGTTATACATATTGTCCTTATTGAAAACAGCAGTCTTAATCATATTTGTGAATACGGGAAGGCACATCTTAACCGTATCAACGGCGTCAAATACAGACTCCTTGTCCTCCTGCATATCCTTGTTATAGGCCAGCGGAAGCCCCTTCATCATGGTAAGGCTTCCCATAAGATGGCCGTAAACACGGCCTGTCTTGCCTCTTATAAGCTCCGCCATGTCGGGATTTTTTTTCTGCGGCATTATGCTGGAGCCTGTGGAATAGGCGTCGTCAAGCTCAACAAACTTAAACTCGTGGCTGCTCCAAAGTATTATTTCCTCGCAGAAACGGCTTAAGTGCATCATAACCATCGAAAGGCTTGAAAGCAGCTCAACGCAGAAATCCCTGTCGGACACGCCGTCCATGCTGTCAAGGGAAATGCTGTCAAAGCCCAGCGCATCGCACACATACTGGCGGTCAAGGGGGTAGGTTGTTCCGGCTAAGGCGCCTGAACCAAGAGGCATTACATTTGTACGCCTGTAGGTATCGTCCAGTCTGTCAATATCCCTCTTGAACATTTCGCAGTAGGCGAGCACATGGTGCGCCAGAGTTACGGGCTGTGCCCTTTGCAGATGTGTGTAGCCGGGCATTATGGTGTTAATGTTTGCCTCTGCTATGTCGTTTAAAGCCCTTATCAGCTCCAGAAGGAGCTTTTTAATATTAATAATTTGTTCCTTGTTGTACATTCTTATGTCAAGGGCCACCTGGTCGTTGCGGCTTCTGCCCGTGTGCAGCCTTTTGCCCACGTCGCCGATACGCTCAATCAGCATGGTCTCTATATTCATATGAATGTCCTCAGCCTTTTCGTCAAACTCGACCTTTCCGCTTTCGATGTCCGCAAGCAGCTCCTTAAGGGTTTTCTGCAGAAGCTCGGAGTCCTCCGCCGGGATTACTCCCTGTCTGCCAAGCATTGCCGCGTGGGCTATGCTTCCCGTTATATCCTCCTTATACATCCTCTGGTCAAAGGATATGGAGGAATGGAAATGGTCGGTAAAGCTGTCGGTTGATTTTGTAAAACGTCCGCCCCAAAGCTTCATATCAAATACTCCTTACTTATTGTTCTTCTCTGCGTTTTGCAGCATCATCGCGCGAACCTTGAGAGGAAGGCCGAAAAGGTTGATGAAGCCGTTGGCGTCCTTATGGTCGTAAAGGTCGCCTGTTGTAAAGCTGGCGATTGATTCGTTATATAATGAATAAGGCGATGTTGTGCCGGCAGGTATTATGTTGCCCTTGTAAAGCTTAAGCTTTACTGTGCCTGTGGTTGTCTCGTTTACGCTGTCAAAGTAAGCTGAAAGCGCCTCTCTGAGAGGTGTAAACCATTCGCCGCTGTATACAAGCTCTGTAAACTTATTGCTTGCGATTTCATTGAAGGCCTGTGTTTTCTTGTCAAGTGTGAGGTACTCAAGCTCTCTGTGGGCGTACATAAGAATTGTTCCGCCGGGAGTCTCGTAAACGCCCCTTGATTTCATGCCTACAACACGGTTTTCACAGATGTCCGCAATGCCTACGCCGTTTTCGCCGCCGATTTTGTTAAGCTCCTTAAGAAGCTCTACAGGACCGATTTTTTTGCCGTTAAGCTCTGTGCAGACGCCCTTTTCAAAGCCGAGAGTTACATAGGCAGGTTTGTCGGGCGCATTTTCGGGTGATACGCCAAGCTGGAGGATATGGTCATAGTTAGGCTCGTTGGCAGGATCCTCAAGCTCAAGGCCCTCATGGCTTAAATGCCAGATGTTTCTGTCACGGCTGTAGCTGTCGTCACCCTTTACAGGTGCGGGAATGCCCCTGTCCTCAAGGTATTTAACCTCAGCGTCACGTGAGTCCATTTTCCATGTGTCAAGCCTCCAGGGAGCGATAATCTTCAGGTCGGGAGCAAGAGCCTTTATTGTAAGCTCAAAACGAACCTGGTCGTTGCCCTTGCCTGTAGCGCCGTGGCAGATTGCCGTTGCGCCTTCCTTGCGGGCTATTTCAACAAGCCTTTTTGCGATAATGGGTCTTGCCATTGATGTTCCCAGAAGATATTTGCCCTCATATACGGCGTTGGCCTTTACGCAGGGGAAAATAGCGTCTGTAATAAATTCCTCTGTAAGGTCCTCTATGTAAAGCTTGCTTGCGCCTGTCTTAAGCGCTCTTTCCTCAAGGCCGTCTGTCTCCTTGCCCTGTCCCACATCTCCGCATACGGCGATTACCTCAGCGTCGTTGTAGTTTTCCTTAAGCCAGGGAATAATAACAGATGTGTCAAGTCCGCCCGAATAAGCGAGTACGATTTTTTCTTTCATTATGATTCATCCTCCATATAATTAATATAAATGAAGTATACATTGAACTTATCCAAAAATCAATACGTTTATAAGAAAAAACAGGCATTTATTTGAATATTTATGCATTAATATTAATTGAGCCTGCTTATAAAGCCTTGTTTTGGATAAATTTTAATGATTGTGAATAAAATGTACTAAAATATGCACATGTTGAGGGTTGTCGCAATAATTGTGTTGCAAAAGTACATATATTAATGCTATAATATGTCGAAGAAGATATTATGTTGGGGGAGTTTATAATGGCTGGATTTTACAGAAGTATGGCTTTCAAAAAATGTCTGCTTATATTGGTATGGGGAATTACGCTTTTTGCTATAGGCTTTGGAATATCCTTCTACAAGGGCGTTGGACAGAAGTTTGACAAGGTCGTTGAGGTTCCGGTTTCCGAGATTTCGCTTGATGGCATTGCCGACGGCACCTATGAGGGAGAGTATCTTTTTGAGACGCTGTACGCAAAGGTTCAGGTAATTGTAAAGGGCGAGGAAATCAAAAAGATTATTCTTGAGGAATTTAAAACCCAGAAGGGCGACGACGCGGAAAATATTGTAGACAGCATTGTGGCAGAGCAGAGCGTTATGGTCGACGATGTGAGCGGCGCTACGGATTCCAGCCGTGTTATTAAGCTGGCTGTGCTGAACGCCTTGGGACAATAAAAATACATATATAAAATTCGGGCTGTTGATAATTTATTGACAGCCTTAAATTTTGGTGAATATTATGGAAAAATGGTTTATTGCGAATAAAAAGGCGGATTTTGCCGCCATAGGAAAGCGTTTTGGCATATCCCCCATTACCGCTAAGATAATACGAAACAGGGATATAATTGAGGACGGGGACATAAGCATGTATCTTTACGGCACCCTTAAGGACATGAGAAGCCCCCTGGATATGAAGGACATGGACGCGCTGGCGGCCATATTAAAGGAAGATATTGAAAACGGCAGGAAAATAAGGGTCGTGCAGGATTACGACGTGGACGGCTGTATGTCGGGCTATATACTGGTGGCGGCAATAAGGGCCTGCGGGGGCCTGGCCGACTACGATGTGCCCGACAGAACCGCCGAGGGCTACGGCATAAACGAAAGAATTGTTGACGCCGCGCTTTCGGACGGGATAGACACGATACTCACCTGCGACAACGGCATAGCCGCCTCTCAGGTTGTCAGCTACGCCAAGGAAAAGGGTCTCAGGGTAATAATTACCGACCATCACGAGGTGCAGTATATTAAGGAAAACGGTGAAACAAAATACATTATTCCAGAGGCTGACGCTGTTGTGGACCCTAAAAGGCCCGACTGCCCCTATCCCTTCAAGCAGCTTTGCGGTGCAGGAATAGCCTATAAGGCGGCGGAGGTGCTCTACGGCATTTTCGGCAGGGGAAGGGACGAGCTGGAAAGGCTTTTGCAGTACGCCGCTGTCGCCACGGTATGCGATATTGTGGACTTGACAGACGAAAACCGTATTATAGTAAAGGAAGGCTTCCGGGTGCTGGAGGATACGGACAACTACGGAATGAGAGCGCTTTTGGACAGGTGCCTTAAGCCCGGGGAAAGACTGTCGGTGGGCAGGGTCGGCTTTTTTATAGGGCCTGTTATTAACGCCGGAGGCAGGATGTCTACGGCACAGCTTGTAATGGATCTGCTTTTTTCCGGGTCCAGGGAGGAGGCCGAGGACATACTTGACGGCCTTATAGAGCTGAATGAAGAAAGGAAGCACGCCACGGAGGAGGCCGTTAAATGCATTACAGCTAAATATGGCGGCGTTCCCGAGGAGGACGTTATTATAGAATACAGCCCCATGTGCCACGAGAGCGTGGCCGGAATAGCGGCTGGGCGCATAAAGGACAGATATTACAAGCCGGCCATTGTGCTGACGGACAGCGCTGACGAGGGATATATAAAGGGCTCGGCCAGAAGCGTTGAGGGCTTTGATATTTTCCAGAGGCTGATGGGGGTTAAGGACTTGCTGTCACGCTTCGGCGGACACCCGATGGCGGCTGGCCTGACGCTTAAAAGGGATGATTTGGACGAGTTCAGAAGAAGGATGAACGAGCCGGGCTGGCCTGAGAGCGCAGAAAGATTCAAAAGGATCACAATAGACGCCGCGGTGCATTTCAGTGCAATAAATAAAAACGTAATAAAGGAGCTGGAGCTGATAGAGCCCTGCGGCAAGGGAAACAGGAAGCCCGTGTTTGCCGCTAAAAACCTTAAGGTGCGCAGGCTGGGCATTTTGGGCAAAAACAGAAATACAATAAAAATGACGCTGGACGACGGCACAGGCGAGGCGGAGGGCATATGGTTCGGCAATGTGGACACGGTGCTTGAGGATATACGCCAAAAATTCGGACAGGCTGAATGCGAAAAGCTGCTGAGAGGACATGAGGCAGAGGTTTACGCGGACATAATATATACGCCTAAAATGAATTATTATAACGGTTTTGAGAGTATTCAGCTTGATATAAGCTCATTCAGGTGGTAAAATAGCTGTATATGATTATTGGGAGGATGTACAGATGGATTTAAAGGATACGATAAGAAGCATAAAAGATTTTCCCGAGGAGGGAATAATATTCAGAGACATCACAACACTGCTTAAAAACCCCGACGCGTTAAGGCAGGCTGTTGACGAAATAGAGGAAAAGCTTAAGGACGTGGATTACGACGTTATTGTAGCGCCCGAATCAAGAGGATTTATTTTCGGCATGCCCCTTGCCTAC
Source organism: uncultured Eubacteriales bacterium (assembly GCA_900546215.1). Classification (GTDB taxonomy): domain Bacteria; phylum Bacillota; class Clostridia; order Lachnospirales; family Anaerotignaceae; genus Metalachnospira. The sequence continues at coordinate 5,310 of URCD01000089.1, forward strand.
AACAAGCACAAGGGCTTTGTGCCAATCAGGAAAAAGGGAAAGCTGCCGGCTGAAACGGTAAGCAAGGAATATGCCCTTGAGTACGGCACGGCTACAATTGAAATGCATGTGGACGCCCTTGAAAAGGGCCAGAGGGTTGTTATTGTTGACGACCTGCTTGCAACAGGCGGCACCGCAAAGGCTATGGTTGAGCTTGTTGAAAGCGTAGGCGCGGAGGTTTCCGCTCTGTGCTTCCTTATTGAACTGGACGCGCTTGGCGGAAGGGAATGCCTTAAGGACTATGAAGTAAAAACAATACTTAATTATTAAACATATTTAAAAAAAGTGTTGCGTTCGCATAGCTTTTATGTTAGAATATCAGATGTTCGACTATGGGACAGCTATGTCCTCAGGTCATGATGATTACCGGTGGTCCGCTTTTACAGGACTGTATTATGAACACCGTTGGAAGAAAGGAGGAAGACAAATGAACGAGATTATTAAACAAATCGAAGCTGAACAGCTTAAAAGCGACATTCCTCAGTTTAATGTAGGCGATACAGTACGTGTATACGCTAAGGTTGTAGAGGGTACAAAGGAAAGAATCCAGATGTTCGAGGGTATTGTTATCAAAAAACAGAACGGCGGCATCAGAGAGAACTTCACAGTCAGAAGAATTGCTTCAGGCGTTGGAGTTGAGAAGACTTGGCCCATACACTCACCCAGAATTGACCACATCGAGCTGGTTAAGAAGGGTATTGTAAGAAGAGCTAAATTATACTACTTAAGAGACAGAGTAGGTAAGGCAGCTAAGGTTAAAGAAGCTATAAGATAATTATTCACAGCGCGCGGAGCTTTTCCGCGCGCTGTTTTACTAAAACCATTGGAGGCCATTTATATGGGCGAAAAAAAGAGTACGGCGCAGGAAATAAAAGAATGGATTATTGTTATAATAATAGGTGTGGCGGCCGTTTTTGCCATCAGGAACTTCGGCTTCAGAATAACGGCGGTAAAGGGCTCGTCAATGGTGCCTAACTATGTGCACGGGGAGTATGTGTTTACCGACATGCTGAGCTACAAGCTTTCCGAACCGGTCAGAAACGATATTGTGATATGCGAATATGACGGCGGGGTGGACGACGAGAACTTTATTAAAAGGGTAATCGGCTGTCCCGGCGATAAGATAAACATCTTTTTTGATGAGGACCAGCAGTGCTACAAAACCGAGGTCAACGGTGAGGTTCTTGATGAGGAGTATATAAACGAGCCGATGGAAACAGGCGGCGACTGGGACTATCCGATTACGCTGTCAGAGGACGAGTATTTCGTCATGGGCGACAACAGAAATGTAAGCGCTGACAGCAGGGACGGCTACATAGGCACGTTTACAAAGGATAAAATAGTTGGCAAGGTAAGGTTTAAAATAATTAATAAGGCTTGAGGTGTGTTATGAATATACAATGGTATCCGGGACATATGACTAAAACAAGAAGAATGATGACGGAAAACATTTCGCTGGTTGACGTCGTTATTGAGCTTTTGGACGCGCGAATACCATACAGCAGCAAAAATCCCGATATTGACGAGCTTGCTAAAAACAAGCGCAGAATTATAGTTATGAATAAAAGCGACCTGGCTGACCCCGTAAAAACCGAGACCTGGAAGAAATACTTTGAGGAACAGGGCTTTACGGTGATACTTGCCGACGCGCTGAAGGGCACCGGCGTTAACAGGGTGGCGGACGCCGCCAGAACGCTGATGAAGGACAAGATTGAGCGTGAGAAGGCAAGAGGCAGGCTGTTTGTGCCAATCAGAGCGATGATTGTTGGTATACCCAACGTGGGCAAATCAACCTTTATCAACAAAAGTGTGGGTAAAACCACAGCCAAAACTGGGGATAAACCGGGCGTGACGAAGGGCAAGCAGTGGATAAGGCTGAAAAAGGATTTTGAACTGCTGGATACCCCCGGTATATTATGGCCTAAGTTTGAGGACGAGGAGGTCGGACTTAAGCTGGCAATGATAGGTTCCATAAACGATGATATACTTGACACGGAAACGCTGTGTACGGAGTTTATAAACCTTATGATGGCGGTTGACCCCGAAGGGGTAAAGAACAGATATAAGGTAGAGTTTGACACCATTGAGGAGCCGCACAATGTTTTAGAGGGCATAGCAAGGGCAAGGGGCTTTATCAAAAAGGGCGGAGAGCCCGACTGCGAGAGGGCCGCAAAGATTGTGCTTGACGAGTTCAGAGGCGGAAAGATGGGCAGAATTACCCTGGAGCTTCCCGGTGACATTAAGGATATGACAGATAAGAAGGCCGAGAGGGACGCGGAAAAACGGGCTAGGGACAAAGAGAGAAAAGAAAATTACAGGAATAAAAAGGGCGGAGCATAAAACTCCGTCCTTTTTCTGTATTATTCCTATAGGGAGGGGGATGTCAGGGGATTGATTTTTTGCCCATGCGAGGGGGGACAACCTCAGAGTACCCAGCGGCGCTGTTTATTCATTTTGTAAATCGGACTTTTTTGCACTAGCGGGGAAGGGACCACTCGGAGTTGCGAAGCCCGTTGTCCCTTCCCCTGCACCCCAACCCTTTCGGGCAGACGCTTTTTATTAAGCCTATAAGTATAAAAGAAGTATTGTATAAATCTAAAATGAAGAGGAATAAATTTGGTTTCAGTCAATGAAGGTAACAGAGGCGTTGCCCAAATAGGGGGAGCGCGAGGGGGAAATCCGGGCTTCGCAACACTGAGATGCCCCTCCCTGTATGGGGCACAAACTGGGATGCCCCTACAGGGAAGTACGCTAAATAATTATTTATTTTTCTGCTATATAATTATCTAAAGCAAATTCAAGCAAAATACCTATAAGATGGTTTCGGCTTTGGTCTGTCTGCTTTAAAATTTCCTCTATGCTTTCCATTGTTTCTCTCTTTATCCTAATTGAAGTTACGGCATATCCGTCAATGCCTCTGTACTTTTTTGATTTGATTTCAAAGTTATCCATATAAACACCCCAATACAAAATATATTTATAAGGCAATTATATCAGTATATGGGGAAACTCGGTATTGTGGAGATAATCACAATATAAAAGGAGCCATTGGCTCCTTTATTTTCCCCTTGATTTTTCACTTTGCAGGGTGTATCATATTTACAGTTAATCCGTGTAAAGCGGAGCTTGAAAGGGGTTTTGTTGATGTCGGGTTTTGAGGTGGCTCTGCCTTAAAACCGCATACTGTGGAGCATTGCTGAAGCGTGGCCGCCGGGTCATGGCCTTTTTGTGATGTCCGTGCAGCCCTTTCGTGAATACTGGCGCATTCAGTGCGTATGGCAGGACACGTCGGCGTGTCTTTTTTTGCGCCCATTTTTAAATCCCGCGGAGGACAGCATAATGTTTCCGCGGGATTTTTCGGTTTTGGCAGAGCTTAGTGGATAAGGAGGATAATCTATTTGGAGGAGAAAAACATTGAATATAGAAAATTATGGTTACAAGGCGGCGGAGACACAGGATAAAGGAACTCCGGCGCGCGTCACGGCTGTACACCGTGATTTGTTTGAGATAGTATGCGATAACGGAGCCGGCTTGGCACGCCTTAAGGCCGGTGAATACTATTTGGGAGAGGAAAGCCGTCCCACAGCGGGGGATTTCGTTCTTATAGATTGGATTGAGAAGGGAGAGAGCCGTATAATAAAAACGCTTCCCAGAAAAACCTATTTCTCAAGGCTTGACCCATCGTCATCGGGAAACAGAGAGCAGGCCGTAGCCGCCAATTTTGACTACGTGTTCATAATGCAGTCGCTGGACGGCAACTTTAATCCCGGAAGGCTGGAACGCTATCTCACGCTTGCCTGGCAGTCCGGCGCAATACCGGCGGTAATACTAACAAAGGCCGACCAAAC
>URCD01000090.1 GCA_900546215.1 uncultured Eubacteriales bacterium
GCAGAACTCTGCAGGTGCGATTGAAGATGACCAGCAAACAAGCTGTCCGTTCTCATGTGCACTATAAGAATCAGAATAAGCCTTTTCCTGGAAATAACCTAACAATTGTTTTGAAGACATTGTACTGAAATCTACTGCTTCGCTCATGTTTTAATCCCTCTTTCTTTTTGTCTTTTATTTGTTCATAGCTTTTAAAGCATCCTCGTATGCGAAAAGAGCCGCACCGAGAGCGCCTGCTACCTGCGGATTTGGAGCAACTATTACCGGGTATCCTAATTCCTTGCTGATTGCACGAACAACACCAGCATTCTGTGCAACTCCGCCGCTCATTACAACATCAGGTGTTACTCCGCCTCTGAATACGAGGCCGCATGCCTTTACAGCAACTGATGCATGAACTCCGGCAATAATGTTTTCCTTTGATGTGCCCTGTGACAGCTGAGAAATAACCTCAGACTCAGCGAATACTGTACAAGTACTACTAATTGGAGCGGCCTCCGTAGCTTTTGCATCATAATCCTGCATCTCGGCTGTTGTAACTTCAAGGACTCTTGCCATAACGTCGATGAACCTACCGGTACCTGCTGCACATTTGTCGTTCATAAAGAACTGGCTTACTCCGCCTCTTTCGTCAAGCTTAATAGCTTTCGCATCTTGTCCGCCGATATCAATGATTGTTCTGGCACTGGGAACAAGGTGGTAAATACCCTTTGCGTGACAGCTGATTTCACTTACCTGTCTGTCAGCCTGCTCAAAAGAAAATCTACCATATCCTGTAGCCACAACTTTTGTCATGTCCTCCATCTTGAGACCGCTTTCAGCTAAAGCCTCATCAAGAACGCGCTGTGGGCCAGATGAACCTGTACCGAGCTGAATAACCTTTTCAACAACGACGCGGATACCATCTTCAAGAATAACTACTTTCGATGATGCCGAACCTACGTCAACACCCATGGTGTACATAATAAAAAAACCTCCTCCAGTTAATAACCGCCAAGCAATTGATTAAACTCAGTTAAGGCATTACGCGGTTTAACCGCAAATGTATCCTTATAAACCGTAAGTTCCTCGCAAAATACGGTCTATATGTTGCCTAAAGCGATTTTTTCTATAAGAGTACATAAATCTACAAAATATATACTCTACAATATATTCTAATCATTTGATTATTAATTGTCAATCAATTAAGGGTTAAATATATAAAATTTTTATTATAAAATTTTGGCTATGTTTAATGCAGATGTATTGGGTATTGTTAACAATGACCAAAATTGTACAAAATCACTATTATGTGTGTAAAAGCCGCAAAAACTCTGAATTTTACAACCTGTCCACATATAAAATCATATGATTTTATATGTTACATTATGCTTTTATTTTTTAACAGCATACTATTATTTCCAATATACAAACAGCGTTGAAAAATAGAATTATTTTTAACAAAAACAGGGAACCGTGAAAACGGTTCCCTGTATAATTAACTGCAAATTACTCACCAATGAGTTCGGGTTTTTCTTTAAGAATCTTGTTGTTCTTGACTGTACCAATTGTAAGCATAGGAATAACGATGATGAATACACCAAAGATACCGCAATAGTTGTAACCGTATTTGATAACGTTTGTAAGACCAACCATTGAGAATGCCATTGATACAACGATTGCTATTAAAGCAATAATGAATGAGCTCTTCTTTGAATCCATCTTCTGGAAAGCCTTGATGCTCTTCTGGAAACGAGGAATAAGTCCGTATACAGAAGTAACACAAGTTGATACGAAGCAAAGGAAAAGAGCTACAGCATAAACAATCTCAAGAACGCCTACGCCAAGCTGTCTACATACGTAGATAGTAGGAAGAGCTAAGTTGTTTGTAGCAAGGTAGCTGTCTGCACCTGTGTTATACCAAGCAAGGAGCATTACGCAGCTGAGGCCAAGAGCAACACCGTTCATTAAGAAACCGATGAACATAGCTCTTGTAGCATTTTTCTTTGTCTTAAGTACAGAACCTGTACCAATAACAGCGGGAAGACATACGCACTGGAAGCCAGCGTATACGACAACCTTCCAGATAGCTGTTCCAAGGCTGTTGTATTCTTTAGCAGCAAATACAGAAGCGAGCTGCTCTGTTCTGCCTGCTATACCAAGGATATAGATTACGAATACACAAACAAGAATTACTATTGACATAACTGCTGATGCTCTTGCAACAAGTCCAGCACCAAACATAACCATTATGAGGACAGCAATACCGATAATAGTAACGCCTACACCATAAGGTATACCATAGTCAACAAGAAGTGTAGCAGCACCAGCAATAGCAGCTGAAACCGCACAGATAACTATAATATAGAAGTAGAGTTCAAAAAGAAGCTCAAGCTTTGTATAAGGAGCCCACATTTCTTCAAAGAGCTCTTTGTAGCTTCCGAATCCGTGGTTATTTGACATTACGATAGCATTTCTAAGTACCCATGCAAGGAGAGCCATTGAAAGCACTGCCATGATAGGTGCATACCATCCGTACTGAATATAGTACTGTGTAGCCTGATTACCTGTAGCGAAACCGCCGCCGGCATGAGAACCGAACCATACGGATGCTACTGAGAATAATGTTGCAAATGATGCCTTTTTAGTATTTTCACTTGACATTTAATTCACACCCCATTTGTTAAATTTTAAAGGAACAAGTAATTTTCCGCGGGTCAACAATTCGTCAAATGAATATAATATGTATTGTATGTACGATTGCTGACTATTTTAAAATTAACCCGCGGCACAGCTTTACTCCATTGATGGCCATCTATTTTTCAGCTGTTGTTTTACGGAATTATTATCCCGTAATATTGAACTATTTTAATGATATAACATAAGTTCAATACGTATAAATATTACACTATCGTTAAGATTTTTTCAATCGGCTTTTTTAACAAAAATTGGTCTATTAAATATCCAAACAAAACTTAAAGCCTATTTTTCCGTCAAATCATTCAATTTTCATCATTTTAAAAGTTGATGTTCTATTACTTTTTACTACAAAAACGTCAAATTTTCTGTCACACCACTGTCATCATACATGGCCTGTCCGATGAATTATCGCCAAATCATATGTCTCTGACGTTCAGAAATACTGTTATAAAATTTTATTTAAAATTTGTGTTTAAATATAATGCTTATTATGTGACTTCTTATATATAATTTCTAAAAAACAAAAACATTTCTCTTTGAAGAAATGTTTTTGTTTTTTATACTATACAGCTTATCCCTTAGTCTCTATTACATCATCAACCGCATGTTCAATTAAAGAAATATGCTTTCTTATCATATCCTGCGCCTGCTTAATATCTCTGGCAGCCATAGCCTCTGTAATCATACGGTGGGCTCTCACAGTTGACTGATTGGTCTCAATCGATTTAGTAATAATCGTATTTGCTGAAAAATAAGATGACCTTGTGGCTTTAAGCATATCTTTAAGAACGCCGTTTCCTGATATATCCGCTATAAGCAGATGAAATTCAAAGTCTGTTTTAACAAATTTGTTCATCTGTCCATCATTAAGGGCCTTTTCCAGCTTGTCACAGTTGTCATCCAGCATTTTTTTGTAGTCATCATTCATGTTCTTTATAGCAAGCTCAATAATAGCGCTTTCAAGCACTACTCTGGCCTGAACCAGGTCATGAATTTTATATTTTTGAACAGTACTCTGCATTTTAATCTGCTGCATCATCATATCGGCTTCATCGTTTACATATGTTCCCTCGCCTACTTTAATTTTTACAGCACCCATTGCCTCCAGCGCGTGCAGAGCCTCCCTGATAGGCGACTGACTGACTCCAAATGATTCCGCAAGAACCTTCTGGGACGGGAGCAAATCTCCCTTTTTCAATTCGCCTGTTGAGATCATTTTGAGTATTCTGTCCACTATTGAGTTTGTCAAAGATTCTTTTTTTACCTTTTTAAAATCAGCCATTATTATATCCTCAGGAATACTTTCAAATTACAATTTTAATATCACTATACCGCAATAATTATCACATATTATAGGTTTTGTGTCAATAACTACCTTTAACAGCGGTCAAAGCCTCTGACAAAAGGCCCCACTTACATATTAATTTTATAAGTGAGGCCCTGTGGCTTTTTATATATTCTTATTTATTCCAATAGATGCTTTGTGCAAAATCAAGATGTTCCTTTGTCCATATAGCCGGTATTCCTCCCGTATGCAGAAAAATAACTCCGCTGTCCTTTGGCAGTACATTCTCTACCATATCCAAAAACCCATGGAAGGCCTTTCCCGAATAGCATGGATCAGTAAATATCGCCTCTGTTTTAGCCAGTACATGCATAGCTCTTTGTGTCTGCTCATCGGGAACATTATACGCCGTTCCTGAATAGATTTCTTCTCCTCTTTTGAAATTCAGAGAAAGCTCATCTGCACTGCATGAAATATTCAGTTCATACTCCTGGCTTATCTGGTTAATCAGCTCTGCGGCATGGTCTTCTCTAAAGTTTGTAAGAGGATTTACAGCAACAGGTATTACTTCAAACGGTGCTTTATAGTATTTAATTCCTGCCCATATTCCACAGAAGGTGCCCATAGAACCGCATGCTGTAACAATGTATTTAGGATTAATGTTCATGTCCTCTATTTGCTCCATTAACTCCTTAACCATATTCACATATCCAACAGCCCCAGTGGTATTGCTGCCTCCAACCGGAATAGTGTATACCTTTCTTCCGTTTTGTTCATATTTTTCTATGATTTCTTTTACAAGCTCATCCTTATTTTTATCACCGACAAAATATAAATCCGACCCGAGCATTTCGTCTAAAATAATATTTCCGCTGGCGTATTCAGGTCTTTCCCCGTCAAGCACAAGTATGCTTTTCATATTACACCTCACGGCCGCCGAAGCGACAAGCCTTCCGTGATTAGTCTGAGGCCCTCCGAATGTAAGAAGAGTATCGCATTTCTGGTCAACAGCCTCTTTAATCAAGTATTCCAGCTTTCTTATTTTATTTCCTGACAATCCAATATCAGTCATGTCATCTCGTTTTATGTATAAATTTTGAACTCCTATCTCCTTTTCAAGATTCGTCATTCTCTGCAGCGGAGTAGGAAAAATACCTAATTCCACCTTTTTAACATCTTCCAGCTTCATTTCTATCTACCTCTTTTTTTATTTTATTTGCCAAGTGAAGCAGCGTAAAGGATACTATGGACATCAGTAAAAACACTATCCATACATAGGCTGACCATATGTTTAAAACAAGCCATCCCCCGGATATCAGAGCCATAACCGCTGATAATCCTTTAAGCATCACAAACATGTCAGGTCTTCCGAGTTCTGAAATATATTTTACGCATAAGAGCAATAACTTTATATTTCCAAATACCAGAATAACTCCCAGTGCATCCTGAAAAATATAATACCATTTCATAAAATCATTCCCCGCTAAATCCACATATCAGTCAACCGCTTTTTCATTCTCTGTATATTTTTTCATTGAAAATCCTGTATATCCATAAATCAAATCGAAAATCGGTGTTATGTAAAGAAGGAAGCAGAATGGAATATACCCTATTCCTACAGACAGTGTATTTTGAACAAACAGCGAATAGTTATTCCATGGTATAAGCGCACCTCCAAATGTAGCATAATCCTCAAGGCATCTGGAAAGGTTCTCAGGCTTAAGATTTTTCTCCTCAAACACAGGTCTCATTAACGTCCCTGTCATTACCTGTGAAAGTGAAAGAGAACCAAAGCAGTTCAAGCCATATGATATACCTGCTGTTGCAAGTATAACGCTTCCTACAGTCTTACATTTTCCAACGATAGGTTTTACAAGTGCATCCATCATACCAGTTGACGCCATAACTCCTGAGAATGCAAACGCAAAAATCATCGTTAACGCAGTACCTGCCATGCTGAAGGTACCTCCTCGGCTGAAAAGACTGTCAATAGAAGCTATTCCAGAATTAAGCTTATATCCATTGTATGCAAAATCTAATAAAGTTCTTGCATTAATATCCTGAGTAGCCAGTGCTGTGACAAAGCCCACTACTGCGCCTATTAAGATTGAAGTAAGCGCTGGTTTACGTCTAACAAGAAGTGTAATAACAACTGCTACTGGTATCAGCTGAACTATACCTATATTAAAGTTTGCCACTATACCGTTTGTTACTTCCACTATAGCTGAATTATCCATTGAACCTGAACTGTACTTTAATCCCAATACTATAAAAATCACCGCAGTTATTATATAAGCAGGGACTGTCGTATACAGCATGTGCTTAATATGAGTCATAATGTCACAGCCTGCAACAGCCGGACAAAGTACTGTGGTATCAGAAAGAGGAGACATCTTATCACCAAAGGCCGCTCCGCATACAATCGCTCCTACTGTTGCATATACTGATATACCAAGGCTTGAACCTATTCCCAGCATTGCAATTCCGACAGTTCCTATTGTGCCCCATGATGTTCCTGTTGTCATAGAGGTTATGGAACAAAGAAGCAGTGTTGCCAACAAAAATATTGATGGCGTAATTATTTTTACTCCGGCATATACCATAGTTCCTACAGCGCCGCACGCAATCCACATTGAAATCATTGTTCCAACCGCAAATAATACTAAAACAGGCTGCATGGTCCTTTTAATAAAATCTATAAAGCCTTTTTCAATCTCGCTATATGTATATCCCAAATGTATGCCAGCTGGAACCACAATAAGCAGGCAAACTAAAAACATTAGCTGAAGCTTCGCTCCAAAAGCGACTGTTCCAACTATAATTGACACAGCGCAGGCCAGTAAAACTAACATGGAAAAAGCAAATGACGGCGTTTTATGTATTGCCTTATCCTTATCGCTACTTTGATTTTCTTTCATTATTAATTCTCCTTTCAATTTACGGTTTATTATTATCTGTTAACCAAGTTATTATTTTGAAGACCTCCTTTTCATTATGTAGAATGCATTCATAATTTTTTTCGCTTCTGGTCTGACCATAATATATTATGAACATATTATAATACTATATTAATATAAATGCAATCTAAATTAAAAAATAATTCATTTAATGTACAAAAAAACATCCAGTCTTAATAAGACTGGATGTTTTATATAAATTCTCTTAACTTTTTCTGTAAAATTGCTTATTACTGAGCGTCAACCTTAGCAATATAGCTGATTAAGTCTACTACCTTATTGCTGTAGCCCCATTCGTTGTCATACCATGATACGAGTTTTACAAAGTTGTCGTTAAGCGCGATACCTGCTTTCGCGTCAAATATAGAGGTATGGGGGTCTCCAAGGAAATCGCTTGAAACAACATCGTCCTCTGTATAATCAAGAATACCTTTAAGTTCATTTTCGGAAGCCTTTTTAACTGCAGCCTTGATTTCCTCATAGGTTGCGGGCTTTGAGAGTCTGCATGTAAGGTCTACAACGGAGACGTCTATTGTAGGAACGCGGAAGCTCATACCGGTAAGTTTTCCGTTAAGCTCAGGGATTACCTTTCCTACGGCCTTAGCAGCGCCTGTTGATGAAGGGATAATATTTGCTGAAGCAGCACGGCCGCCTCTCCAGTCCTTCTTTGAAGGTCCGTCTACAGTTTTCTGAGTTGCTGTTGTTGAATGTACTGTAGTCATAAGTCCCTCAACTATACCAAAGTTATCGTTAATAACCTTTGTAAGAGGAGCAAGGCAGTTTGTTGTGCAGGAAGCGTTTGAAATGACATTCATATCTTTTGTATATTTATCATTGTTTACACCCATAACAAACATAGGCGCGTCTGATGACGGAGCGGAAATAACTACTTTTTTAGCGCCGCCCTTAAAGTGCGCAGATGCCTTTTCTGTTGTTGTAAAAAGGCCTGTTGATTCAACAACGTACTCTGCTCCTGTTTCCTTCCAGGGGATTTCTGCAGGGTCAAAAAGCGCATAAACCGTAATTTCTTTGCCGTTAACAACAAGCTTACCGTCTTTTTCGCATACTTCGCCGTTGAAACGTCCCTGTGCAGAGTCATATTTCATCATATAAACCATGTAATCAACGCTGATTGCTGGGTCATTGATAGCTACTACCTGAACATCGTCTCTTGTAAGCGATGCACGAAGAACAAGTCTGCCAATACGGCCGAAACCGTTAATACCTACTTTTACCATAAATATTCCTCCTAAAAAGTATTGTTGAAATAAAAACATATAACCATGCAAAATAATCTAAGATTTAATAACAATGCCACGGTTATCAACTAAAAAAAGTATAGCACATATTGGAAATTTATAAAACCATTTCTTTATAAAAAATTGTTTATAATATGATAAAATGCCCAAAGGAAATATTAAATATACTTGTATGCCGGTCAATAATAAATTACAATATCATTTGAGGTGATTATATGTTTTTTATTATGGGAATAACGGAAGGCAGAAAAAAATTTGACCAGCTTATCAGCATAGTTTGTCCATACTGCAATAATGTAGGAAAAGCTGTTGTATATATGACATATTCCTGTTTAAGCTTATTTTTCATACCTTTTTTTAAATGGAATAAGAAATATTATGTTGAAATGGAATGCTGCGGAACATTATATTTTTTGAATGACGAAAAAGGAAGGGAAATTGCAAAAGGAAAGGATGTAATAATTACACAATCTGATCTTACACCGGTTAATAACGGATACTATGAAAGAAGGTGCCCTTCCTGCGGAAATATATTAGACAGAAGCTTTGAGTACTGTCCCCACTGCGGAAGAAAGCTTTGAAAATAATATGTATGAAGCCCTTGCTGACGGGCTTCCATGGGTTTTTACTCTCCCATTTTGGCGCTGATTTTTTTTAGCGCCTTTTTTTCTATTCTTGATACGTATGAGCGGGAAATTCCAAACATTTTGGCTATTTCTCTTTGAGTTATTTCCTCTCCGCCGCCCAAAGCGTATCTCATTTCTATTATTTGTTTTTCTCTTTCGTCTAAAACATCATCGATACCCTCAAACATTCGGTTAATCTCCAGCTTAGTACCAACCTCATCAGGCACAGGGTCATCATCTGTTTTAACTATATCCATTACCGTTATCTCGTTGCCATCAAAATCATGCCCGACAGGATCCTGAAGAAACATGTCGTTGCTGTATTTTTTTGAGCTTCGTATATACATGAGTATTTCATTTTCAATGCATCTT
>URCD01000091.1 GCA_900546215.1 uncultured Eubacteriales bacterium
CCAACAGAAAGACCAATGCTGTAAGGAATATAAATAATGTACGGCTTGGTAGATTCTACACCAAAGAATATTCGGTACATATTTTGAAAAACAGCAGGCATCTGCGCATCTGAATGAAAGCTCATAATCGCTGTCATGGCTCCGCCAAAAAGAACAACTGATACAAAGGCTATTTTCAATATATCAAAGGCTTTATTAGTCTTTACCGGCTTAGGATTATATTCAATAACCGTATCCATCTCGCCCAGATTGTTTATTGTCGCATTTGGAAGTTTCTGCCCGACCGCCCTGATAATATCAACCACCGATATAAGATAAGCTTTTTTACCGCTGTCAGATGGAATATCAAATATTACAGTTTCTCCAATATTCAAGGACTTGTCCGTCTGGCAGTAAACCTCTGCTATATCCTTAAGCATTACAGCTCGTTTACCTGTTATGACGGCCTTTTTAACCGGTTTAATAAATATATCCACCTTTATCACCTCCGTTTAAGAAAGTATGTGCAAAAAGCGTAAAATTATGCAGAACCAATTTTTATTGATAATAAGCCCAAAACAGGTTAGAATTGATATTAAACTAATCTCTCTAAACAGTGCACAAAAAGAGAGGTTTTAATTTTCATTTTGCCCTATACTTTAATCAAGGAGTTGAAATTATGGAATGGATTGAGAGACTGAACGGAGCAATGAGCTACATCGAGGAAAACCTGAAGAACGAAATAGACTATGACAAGGCTGCAAAAATAGCATGCTGCTCAACCTATCATTTTCAGAGAATGTTTTCATATATGGCCAATATGACATTGTCTGAATATATAAGAAGAAGACGCATGTCGCTTGCGGCGGTTGACCTTCAAAACGGGGAAAAAATTATAGATGTTGCGTTAAAATACGGCTACACCTCGCCGACAGCATTTAACAGGGCATTTCAGGGTGTTCATGGTGTTGCCCCATCGCTTCTCAGATCTGACGGAGTGTCAGTTAAATCATACCTTCCAATCAGCTTCAAAATTACAATAAAAGGAGCGGAAGAAATGAATTACAGAATTGAAAAGAAGGACGGTTTCCGTATAGTAGGTATTTCACGTCCCATGTACAAGGAAATTGAAAAGAACTTTGAGACAATACCCAAATTATGGAGCGAAGTAGCTGCGGACGGTACAATTAACAGGCTGTGTTCCGTAATGAACTCTTCTCCCATGGGTGTTCTTGGCGTAAGTGCGTGCGAAACAGATGAGGATTGGAGATATTTTATTGCAGTTGCCAGTAATGCTGAAACACCGGATGGATTTGAGGAATATAATGTCGGCTCATTTACGTGGGCAGTTTTCCCCGGTGAAGGAGAGTGCCCTGAAGCAATTCAGGTTCTTCAGCAAAGAATTGTTACTGACTGGCTTCCTACATCAGGATATGAATATGATAACGGCCCTGACATTGAGCTCTATATCTCGCCTGACCCTAGAAATGCTAAATTTGAAGTATGGGTTCCTGTTGTTAAAAAATCATAAATTTAAAAAAGGTGCAGATTATAATCTGCACCTTTTTAATAAATCTGTCAGCTAAGGATAGGAGAGATGACTGGTTTGCCGTCCCTGTCCAATAATGGAGTAAATCCGCCTGCATATCCGCTTGCGTGGAACACATAATTGACTCCTGTTTCCTTGTCAACCCAAATCTCCATTACATTCATAGTTCCCTGAGAATATATTTTCTCAAATCTTTCACTGGTTTTTGCCATAATTCCAACCTCCAAAAGTCAGTGCTGCCTGATGCCAATTTATCAATTGTATCTTTTTATTATATTGAGAGAAGTTTAACTACATCATAATATTCACTGTCTATTCTCTTTTTCATGCTGAGGGCCTCATTTATATCAATTGCCTCATATCTTCCTCTGTTATAGGCAATAATTTTATTTTTCTCTCCATCAATAATTTGCTTAACTGCAAGATATCCCATCATAGAGGCATGCATACAATCCACCGCAGTGGGAGTGCCTCCCCTTTGAAGGTGCCCAAGTACAGTAGCCCTAGTCTGTATTCCAGTTATATCCTGTATTTTTTTTGCAAGTCTAACAGTTCCTCCAACACCTTCAGCAACAACAACAAGGTTATGACGTTTGCCGCGGCTTCTGTTCATGAGTATCTGCTCAATTACCATATCCTCAGTTACAACGCCTTTACTTTCAGGAATAAGGACTTCTTCCGCTCCGCCGGTCATCGCACACCACATAGCAATATATCCCGCATCACGTCCCATCATTTCTACAACCGAGCATCTCTCGTGCGAGCTTGATGTATCACGCAATTTTCTAATAGCGTCGAGCCCTGTGTTAACAGCCGTATCAAATCCGATTGTATACTCTGAACACGCAATATCAAGGTCAATGGTTCCCGGTATGCCCATGGCATTTACACCCTTTTCGGAAAGCGCCTGACAGCCTCTGAAGGAGCCGTCTCCGCCTATTACTACAAGACCGTCAAGGCCGAGAATATTATAGATGGCGGCAGCTCTTGAAAGCCCTTCATCTGTCATCATTTCCGGAGAACGGGCGGTATGCAGTATTGTGCCGCCTCTGTTCATTATATCTGAAACATCCTTAGATTTAAATTCCACAATATCGCCGTTTATAAGTCCTATATAGCCTTTATGGATACCGATAACTCTGCAGTTTTTATTGATTCCGGTTCGTACTACGGCCCTGATTGCTGCGTTCATTCCCGGTGCATCACCCCCGCTGGTCAGCACACCGATTTTTAATTGCCCGTTTTCCATAATACTGCCTCCTTATGTTTATCTGTACTTCACAACAACGTTAGCCTTGCCCAAAACATCCGCAAGTTTATTTATAAGCTCGTCGCTTACATCCAGCCAATTCGATGGCTCAGCCTTATATTTCATACCATTGGATTTATCATTCACATATAAAGGAATTCCTCCATGATGCTTAATAAGAATAGACTTAACATTATCAAGCGTTATTCCGTGCTCCAGAACAATTCCAATGCTAATTGGTTTCCTGTTCTCATCCAGCTTTTCAAATGGTATGATATTTTCACAGACAATTCTTGGTGCCTCACCTTCTGAAATTGCTGCACGTCCTTCAACTATTATAACCCTGTCTTCATAAAGATATTTGCTGAATTTGTCAAAGGATTTTGGAAATACAATTATTTCTGTTGAGCCTGTCATGTCCTCCAATCGAATAAATGCCATCTGTGCGTTATTTCTTGTGAATTTTACACTTTTGTCAGCTATAAATCCGCCGATTTTTATTTTTTGTCCGTCATATATTTCACTCAAGCCGTCTTCTATATTGCTTTCAAGAAAATCAGCGCAATGAACATTAACCTTTTTATCCAGCACATCAATAAATTCCAAAAGAGGATGTCCGCTTATATATATTCCAAGCACAATTTTTTCAAAGGACAGTCTTTCCTTTTCGGGAAATTCTTCTGCATAAGGAAAATCATCTGAGGCGTCATGCTCTTCGGATTCGGAACCCATATCAAAAAGGTTCAGCTGCCCTTCAATATTATTTTTCTTCGACTGGGCCAGGCCATCCATTACCGATTTATATACAGACATATACTGTCTTCTTGTTCCTCCGAAGGAATCAAAGGCTCCTGCATAAATAAGATTCTCAACCATACGTTTATTGACTTCCTGGCCTATAAGCCTCGAGCAGAAATCTGTAAGACCTTTATATTTTCCGTTCTTTTCCCTTTCCGCAACCAACGCCTTTACTGCTGGAAGACCCACGCTTTTTATCGCAGCAAGGCCAAACCGTATTTTATTCCCTGATACGGAAAATCCTCCGAAGCCTTCATTGATATCCGGCGGAAGAAGTTCTATTCCCATATGCTTGCATGTGTCTATATAACCCGCAACCTTAGCTGTGTTATCCATAACAGATGTCATAAGAGCCGCCATAAACTCAACGGGATAGTAGGTCTTAAGCCAAGCTGTCTGATAAGTCAAAACAGCATAGCATGCCGCATGGCTCTTATTAAAAGCGTACTTTGCGAAGTCTGTCATTTCATCAAAAATTTTTTCAGCTGTTTTGGCTGGTATTCCCTTAGCAAGGCATCCGGAAACTTCCCCTTCTATACCATAAACAAAGTTTTTACGCTCCTCAGCCATAACCTTTGTTTTCTTTTTGCTCATGGCACGGCGCACCAAATCGCTTCGTCCAAGGCTGTACCCAGCTAAATCACGCACAATCTGCATAACCTGTTCCTGATAAACTATACAGCCATAGGTATTTTTTAAAATCGGCTCCAGTTCAGGTGATGTGTACTGTATTTTTTCTCCGCTGTTCTTGCCTCTGACATATTTAGGTATAAAGTCCATGGGACCTGGTCGGTAAAGAGATATTCCGGCTATGATATCTTCAAAATGCGTAGGCTTAAGCTCTTTCATGAACTGCTTCATGCCACCGCTTTCCATCTGAAAAACGCCTTCTGTTTTTCCCTGTGCTATCATCTCATAGACCTTGGGGTCGTCATACTCAAGACTGTCTATATTAACATCTATACCATGAGTTCTTTTAATTTCATTAACAGCATTTTCAACTACAGTCAATGTCCTAAGGCCAAGAAAGTCCATTTTAAGAATGCCAAGCTCTTCAAGAGTATTCATGGTAAACTGTGTGGACGTTCCTTTGTCCGATACATAAAGCGGAACATAATCTACAACAGGCTTTCCGCATATTACTACGCCTGCGGCGTGAGTAGACGCATGTCTTGGCAGCCCTTCCAGCTTACGGCTCATGTCAATGAGCTTTTTGACATCTTCATCATTTTCATATTCATTTTTAAGCTCCGGGTTCATGCCCAATGCCTTATCTATAGTCATGTTGAGCTCAGCCGGAACCATTTTTGATATTCTGTCAGCGTCTGCATATGGAACATCAAGTGCTCGTCCAACATCTTTAATCGCAGCTCTCGCCGCCATAGTTCCAAAGGTTATAATCTGCGCTACCTTATCGGAACCATATTTTTCAGTTACATAATCAATTACTTCCTGCCGCCGCTCATCTGAAAAGTCAACGTCTATATCAGGCATACTAACGCGGTCAGGATTTAAGAATCTCTCAAAAATCAAGTCATACTTTATAGGGTCAATTGTTGTAATATCAAGTGAATACGCAACTACGCTTCCTGCCGCGCTTCCTCGTCCAGGTCCGACGGTTATGCCGTTGTCCTTTGCAAATTTAATATAATCCCAAACAATAAGGAAGTAGTCCACATATCCCATTTTTACTATTGTGTTAAATTCATATTCAAGCCTGTCTATTAATTCGTCGCTGGGATTAGGATATCTCTTTTTAAAACCGTCAAACGTTATCTTTTGAAGATACTGTTCAGCGGTAAATCCATCAGGAACGTCATACTGAGGCAGCTTAAGCTCATGGAAAGTAAATTCAACATTACATCTCTCAGCTATTTTATTGGTATTTTCGATAGCTTCGGGAACATATGAAAACAGCTTGTTCATTTCCAGAGCACTTTTGAGATGGAAGCAATTTCCCTCATATCTCATGCGGTTTTCATCATTTATTGTCTTTCCTGTCTGAATACATAAAAGCACATCATGCGCTTCCCAGTCCTCCTGTCTGATGTAATGCACATCATTTGTGCATATAAGAGGAATTCCGGTTTCCTGGCTCATTTTAATCAATCCTGCATTGACGATTTTCTGGTCAGCAATCCCATGATTCTGAAGCTCAAGGTAGAAATTGCCTTCCCCAAAAATATCCAAGTATTCAAGAGCAATTTCCTTGGCCATATCATAGGAACCGTTTATTAGAGTTTTCGCCACTGGTCCGGCGAGGCAGGCACTTGTGGCTATTATTCCGCTGTGGTATTTTCTTAAAATCTCCTCGTCTACCCTTGGCTTATAATAAAAGCCTTCTGTATATCCCAATGAAACAAGCTTTATAAGGTTTTGATACCCTTCCATATTTTCAGCCAGAAGAACTAAATGATAATAGCTCACGTTTTCTCTGCTTGACTTATCGAAACGGCTCTTTGGCGCAACATAAACCTCGCACCCAATAATAGGCTTTATTCCCTCGTCCTTACATGCTTTATAAAAATCTATTACTCCAAACATCGCCCCGTGGTCTGTTATAGCAAGACTCTCCATGCCTAGCTCCTTAGCCCTCTTTACAAGCTCTGATATTTTAGCCGAGCCGTCCAAAAGGCTGTACTCAGTATGCACGTGAAGATGCGTAAACTTTAGTTGTTCATTATCTGACATATATTCACCTCACAAATCACTACCATATTACGGTATAACAATTATAACACAAATATATATATACACCAATTTTTTAAAAATATTTTTTTAAACAGTAACACCTTTGGACTTAACGGCATATTGTTTTATATCTGTTAATATGGGAGTGAGTGTATGTTAATTAATGGAGAAATAAATTTAAGAAGTGTTAGAAGAAACTACTATACAAACTCAAAAAATTATTCGGAAAATCTAAGCTTATCAGAGACAGGCAATTCTGATGTAGTCATAAAAATTGACGAAGTGACTCCTGCGGGAATTCCGCCTACCGAATACAACGAAAGTGCAGTAAGCTTTATAGAGCCCGATGAAAGCGGAACAGAAAGAAGAAGCGGAGTTATTTATGAAAACAACCCCACTGAAACGCCCAATAGCATTTCAGAAACAACTGTAAAAACCGAAACAGCATCTGAAACAGCATCACCTTACTCATATGTAAGATTTTTTAACTTGATTCCTGACAGCGGCAACGTTAATATATTTATTAACAGTGATAAAATTGCTGAAAACGTTGAGGCTGGAAAAGGTACTGAGTACGTTTCTTTACCACCTGGAATTTATGATATTGAATTCTTTTCAGCCGACGGAAGTGACAGGCTTCTGTACAATTACAGGTTTAAGGCTCTTCCTGAAATGAGCTCGACTTTGGCTCTTTCTGGAAGCGGGAGTATATACTCCGTTTCCGATATAAGCGGTTCAGCTCCAAAATGCTTTTTCAATACCGCCTATCTGCGTTTTGCCCAGCTTTCTATGAACGCTCCCGCTATGGACGTATTTATTGACGGTATAGCTGTTATTGCAGGAATTACCTTTGGTGAGGTATCGGCCTTTATCGGCGTTCCAAGCGGAGTTCATAATGTAAAGCTTACAGCATCCGGGACTGGAATTATTTTAATTAATGAATCTGAAAACTTCCCGGCAGGCTCAGTAAACAACATGCTTATTACCTCCAAAAACGGCAGCAATTATACACTTACTATCATCTCGGATGGTAATGCCTGCTTATAATAAAAAAGCAACCTGAAATCTGATTAAAATGCGCCGTTAACTCTAATTACAGTATTTTGTCAGACATCAAACTGCCTTTTTCAAGGAATAAAAAT
Source organism: uncultured Eubacteriales bacterium (assembly GCA_900546215.1). Lineage (GTDB taxonomy): Bacteria > Bacillota > Clostridia > Lachnospirales > Anaerotignaceae > Metalachnospira. The sequence goes on from URCD01000091.1 coordinate 7,409, forward strand.
GCCGAAATTCAGGCATATAACCTCAATAAAAGGCTTCTTGGAAATTTATATATGTATCAAAATTAACAATTTAATATTGTTATTTCTTCAAAAGTTTGTTATTTTTTATTTTCTTTTACAAAATTAAAAAAAATTCAAATTTTTGTTTAGAATTAATTCTACTAATTGTCGATTTATACCCATAAACATTGAAAAAATCAGCAAAAATCCAACACAGCAAATTTGTTGTAAGACAACAAAGTAATTTCTTTACTGTTGCGGTAAAGAAATTACTTTGTTATAATTTATATGTACGAATTTGCAAATTTTAACCAACTTACAATGGTAGATAAAATTAAGGAGGATATGCAAATGTCTAAAGTAATGAAAACTATGGACGGTAATGAAGCTGCTGCTTTCGCATCATATGCGTTTACAGAGGTTGCGGGAATTTTCCCCATAACACCGTCATCCCCGATGGCTGAACATACAGATGACTGGGCAGCCAACGGAAAGAAAAATATTTTTGGCCAGACTGTTAAAGTAATTGAAATGCAGTCAGAGGCAGGCGCAGCAGGTACTGTACACGGTTCACTTGCAGCAGGCGCATTAACTACTACATACACAGCAAGCCAGGGACTTCTTCTTATGATCCCTAACATGTATAAGATTGCCGGAGAACTCCTTCCCGGTGTATTCCATGTAAGTGCCAGAGCTCTTGCAAGCCATGCCCTTTCTATTTTCGGTGACCATTCAGACGTTATGGCTTGCCGTCAGACAGGCTTTGCTATGCTTTGTTCAAACTCTGTTCAGGAAGTTATGGACTTAGGCACAGTTGCTCACCTTTCAGCAATCAAAGGAAGAGTTCCTTTCCTTCACTTCTTTGACGGATTCCGTACATCACACGAAATTCAGAAGGTTGAATGTATTGATTATGATGAGCTTTCAAAAATTGTTGATATGGATGCTGTAAACGCATTCAGAAGAAGAGCTCTCAACCCTGAGCATCCTGTATTAAGAGGTACAGCTCAGAACCCTGATATATTCTTCCAGGCAAGAGAAGCATGCAACCCTTACTATGAAAATATCGTAGGCGTTTGTGAAGACTACTTAAAAGAAATCAGCCGTATAACAGGCAGAGATTATAAATTATTCAACTATTACGGCGCACCCGATGCTGACAGAGTTATTATCGCTATGGGCTCCGCTTGTGAAACAATTGAAGAAACAATTGATTACCTTATGGCTAAAGGCGAGAAGGTTGGTCTTATTAAGGTTCATCTTTACAGACCTTTCTCAGTAGAGCATTTCCTTGGCGCAATTCCCAAGACTTGCAAGAAGATCGCTGTTCTTGACAGAACAAAAGAGCCCGGAGCGCAGGGAGAGCCCTTATATCAGGACGTATGTACAGCACTCTTTGACAAGGCTGACAGACCTCAAATCGTTGCTGGACGCTACGGCTTAGGCTCAAAAGATACTACACCTGCTCAGTTTATCGCTGTTTATGAAAACCTTAAAGCAGCTGAACCTAAGAACCATTTTACAATCGGTATTGTTGACGACGTTACATTCCACTCACTTGAGGTTGGAGCTCCTGTTGACGTAACAGAAGGCGACGGCACAATCCAGTGTAAGTTCTGGGGTCTTGGTGCTGACGGTACAGTTGGTGCTAACAAAAACTCAATTAAAATCATTGGTGACCATACAGACAAATATGCTCAGGCATACTTTGATTATGATTCTA
>URCD01000092.1 GCA_900546215.1 uncultured Eubacteriales bacterium
AATACAGCTGAAAAAAAATCCAACAAAAGAGTACAGGCAGCAATGAGAAAACTTGGTATTCTGCCCCAGATTTTTCATCATGTAGTGAATTATTACCGATTCCCCGCATACGAAAAAGATTACGCATATTATACACATAACCAGATATATCGGATTTGCACCTCTGATATACAAAAGTACGTCCGATATATCCTCGCCCTTAAATACGCTCCATACTGTAAGCACAAAAATAACGGCGAGGAACACTGCATTAAATAGATTTTTCCTCTTCTTCTCCAAAACAACACCGTCTCTCCAAACGGCAAAAAAACAAAACGAAGTAATCCCCTAATTTACCCATGAGTTTTCCTAATAACCGTTTATTCAATAAATTTTTTATGAAGCGCCCTAACTGCTTTTTCTGTATCGGCCTCTGCGACAAGCATGCTTATTTTTATTTCAGAAGTCGTTATCAGTTCTATATTTATACCTGCATCCATAACAGCGTCCAACAGTGAGGCTACTACTCCTGGATTAGTCTCCAGCCCAGCTCCTATTACTGATATTTTTGAGAAGCCGTCATTGGCCGCAATCGCCTTCGCATCTATAAGCCTGCCGTTTATGTTAAGAGTATCTATGACTGTTTTTAAATCCTTTGTACTTACAGTAAAATCAATTTCACCGTTTTTTGAACCAAGAATTATATCAACGCTAATATTTTTTTCAGCCAAAAGTCTGAAAATATAAAAAGCAGCTCCAGGCCTGTTCGCAATTCCTGTAACCGTCACAAGCGCAGTATTTTTGTCAGACGCAATTCCGCTTACAACCCTTTTGCCTTTCTCCCCACAAACTGACGTTCCTTCTTCCTTGACAAAGGAGGACCGAACACTCAGCGGTACGCAGTACCTTTTAGCGAGCTCAACGGAACGGTTGTGAAGTACCTTAGCCCCCATAGTTGTATAGTCAAGCATTTCATCATAGCTTATCACCGGTAGCTTTTCAGCCTCAGGCACTACCCTTGGGTCAGCTGTAAACACTCCCTCAACGTCGGTATAGATTTCACATCTGTCGGCGTTAAGAGCGGCGGCCAAAGCAACAGCCGTCGTATCTGAGCCGCCTCTTCCAAGAGTTGTAATATCGCCGAACCTATTTATCCCCTGAAAGCCCGCGGCTATTACAATATTTCCTTTAGTAAGCTCATCCTTAATTCTATCACATGACATCGTCTCAATTTTGGCGTTGCCGTAGTTATCTGTTGTAAAAATTCCCATTTGCCAAGCGTTAAGACTGATAGCCGGCAGCCCCATTGAATTTAAGGCCATAGCCATAAGCGCCGCTGATTGCTGTTCTCCTGTCGAAATCAGCATGTCAAGCTCCCTTTTAGAAGCGTCAGGGTTCATATCCAGCGCTGATTTTAAAAGCTCATCTGTAGTATCGCCCTGTGCAGACACAACGACCACCATTTCACAGCCATTGCGGTAATCCTCGGCAATACGGCCCGCAGCGTTAAGAATCCTGTCTTTATCGGCGACAGACGAGCCGCCGTATTTTTGTACTATAAGCAAACAAAACCCCTCCAGATTGGATTATTCTCTCTCTATAACCGCTCCTGCCATATCTGGCTTAAGCAGTCTAAGCTCCCATTTATCGGGAAGAGCATCAAGGACTTTTTTCATCTCCCTTTCAAACATCTCCGCCGTTTCATCAGTAATAACAGCCATAAGAGTAGGGCCTGCGCCGCTTAAATATTCAGCCTTTGAGCCGTTTGCCTCTGCTGCGGCAAATATTTCGTCATATCCCCTTATAAGCGTTTTCCTATAGGGCTGATGAATAGCGTCATCCATAGCCACACGCAGATTATCCAAATTTCCTGTCATCATAGAAGCTACCATAAGGCCTGTGCGTGATGAATTAAAGACAGACTGGCTTCTCGTGTACTCCTTAGGAAGAACAGCCCTTGACTCAGATGTAGACAGAGCAAAGTCAGGTATCATAACGGCAAACGTAATATTTTGAGGTACACTGAGCTTTACGCATTTCATGCCCTCATCATACATTGCACTTATAATCATTCCGCCCATAAGCGCCGGATTTGAGTTATCCGGATGGCCTTCAAGCTTAGCCGCCCTCTGCGCTATTTCTTCAAGACTGTAATTTCTTCCGCTTAAGACATTAGCAGCAAGCAGACCTCCGGCTATACATGCTGCGGAGCTGCCAAGCCCCCTGGTCATAGGAATATCATCCTTCTGGATAAGCCTCAGTCCGGGCATAGCTATGCCCTCTTCCTCATAAAATCCCTTTATAGTACTATATATTAAATTTTTGTCGTCTTTGGGAATGATTTTATTATTTTTTGAGATAATTTCTACTCCGTTTTCTATTTCCTCCACCCACAGCTCATTGTACATCTGCAGTGCAATCCCGGCGCAGTCAAATCCCGGACCCATGTTTGCCGAGGTAGCCGGTACTTTAATATGTAACATTTTATATCCCCCATGTTATTTTATTCACGCGCAATTATATTAAGTGATCTAACTCCTTCAATTGTGCTTATTTTTTCTATGAATTCTCCGATTTCGGTTTTTATATCCTGTGTTTCGATAGTTATTGTAACATTGGCTATACCGTTAATAGGTATAGTCTGGTTAATTGTAAGTATATTTGCCCCTCCCTGAGCAATTGCGTTAAGAACAGCAGAAAGAAGCCCGGCTCTGTTGTCCATGTTAGCCGCCAAAGTAACATTTTTTCCTCTGGAATGCTCATAAAGAGGAAATATAGCATCTCTGTATTTATAAAAAGCACTTCTGCTGATACCAACTTTATTTACGGCATCCTGAACCGTTTTTTCTCGGCCGCTTTCAAGAAGATTTTTAACCTCCATTACTTTAATAAATACTTCCGGCAGCACGCTTTTATCAATGATATAAAAATTCTTTGTCTCTTTCATATCGCTTCTCCTGTTCATACATAATATACATTTGTATCCAATGTAAGGAATATAGCATATTAATAATAGTTTGGCAACTTTCAGTAGTTAAACTCATCCAGCCGCATAATATATCTGTCAGCCTTTTGCCTCATTTCGCTCTCTTTATCAGCTGAATACTCATCATAGACGCCTATTACCTCTGCCCCGGCCTTTTTAGCCCCTTCCAAGGCATATGGAACATCCTCAAACACATAGCATTCATTGGCTTTAAGGCCGATTGCCTTAGCCGCCTCATTATACACATCGGGATAGGCCTTATTTTTACCAACACAGTCACAGTAGGCAAATGCTTTAAAATAGCCAAATACTCCATTTTTCTTCAATACAGCATGCGTCATTTCTTCAACATTAGATGTGGCTATGGCCATTTTTATTCCGTCCCTGTTAAGCCTTTCCAGAAGCAGCTTTGCCCCAGGCTTCAGTTTGATATTATGTCTGTAGTCGTTAAGAGCAATCGAATAGAGCTCGTCAGCTATCTCCCTAGAGCTTTTGCCCAGATTAAAGCGTTTAGTTATATAGGAAGCTCCCTCTAAAAAAGAGCATGAAGTAACTGTATTCCAATATTCCTTGTCAGGCCTGAAACCATATTTTTCAGCTAGTGTGAAATCTGCGTTTTCCCAGACCTTCATGGAATTTATAAGTGTTCCGTCCAAATCAAATATTACGCCTTTTTTCATAAATAAAATCCTTTCATTGCATTTACGTCAGACCGTATAATGATTATATAATTTTTCCGGCTTACAGGCAATTGTTAAATTCAAAATTAAGATATAAGTAAAAATTATCCGACAAAAAAGGCATGTCAAAAAGACATGCCAAGAACCCATTAGTGGCCAGTACAATATTTAATATTCTTTCATGCCAGAGTTTCCTTTTCATAATAGCAGGTCTGATCAGTTTTCATTAAATTCCCACAGAGAATAATAACCGTTGACCTTATAAACAATATTATACGCAATATCATCCTTTACTGCATAATGCATACTTCCCATACGCTTGTCCTCTATATAATTATAGCCTTCATTTTCCAGCATTTCTAAGAACAAGTCCCATGATTTATACGGTTTAGACAGCACAATTTGAGGGTCTTCTTGTATTATTGCAATCTCTGTGTCAGTTAAATAAATTTTTGCTAGTCCAATTATGCTATTAAACGGATTTAAAACATGAAACTTATATAACGACAGCATTGATAAAAATAAAAAAGCAACCGTTGCCAAAATCAAAGCTATTTTAATTTTTTTCACTCTTATCATTTGGTAATTTCTCCTCATTCATTTAGTTTAGCTATATTTGTAAACTACGATAATACACGCCATAAGTCAATTCATTTTAAGTAACCGTATGAAAAATGTAATAAATTATATCAAAATTTTCTAAGTCAAATGCTGTGGATATTCTTTTACCGTTTTTTATTAAACTATTAAAACCTCAATACATATTTTAAATATCTAAAAAATCTGATATAATAGAACGTAATAAATTTTGGGAGGCAAATATGAAGCCTGACATACAAAAAATATTTGACCATTTTTCAATGGACTTTAATACTACATATATGTACATGACCGGCAGACAGAGGAAGGAAATAGCCTATTTGGCGCCGACTCTTTTTGTGCGCTGGTATTACAGCGCGCTTTTTCCTGAGACGATACTGTCTCCCTCAACGATTATCGAAAGCCAGAAGGAAAACATTGCTGCCGATGTTGGCTTTTACAGTACATGTATTCATTTTAAAAACATAACCGGAGAAGCGCTGGACTTTTCTTATAAACGTAACTTCTATTCATTGAAAGACCATCCGATATATAAGGATCTAGAAATATTCATTGACTATATTACCCCGGTTCTTTACATTAATGAGAATTTTACAATGAAGGAAAAGGACATAAGAGCGCTGCAGAAAAAGTTATCAATATCAGACAGATATTATTCAATTTATCTTTTTGTACTGGCTGATAAGCTTGGCTTATATAAGCAGATGACTTCTCTGTTTGATAAATGTATTCAGCCAAATCCTGACTGTATTTTTTATAGCCTAAGTAATGAAAAAAAATTCAATCTGATTGTGGATACATCATGCGGCATCTGCTCAAAAGTACTTTATTCCGAATTTCCGTTTGACCTATGCGAAATTGATTTTGAGGATATAAGAAGCTTTTTGGAAAATCCAATTCCAATAGACGATATTTTTATTAGCCTATATGGAAAGTCAGGTACTAATATAGAAGATATATGGAATCGTGCCGAAAAAAGCGAGCTAAATGAAACCGATTCGGCATTGCTTTCGTCTATATTCTATCTTGGAGTGCTTTTAGACAGAACGTTTATTTATGTTTTCGGTTATTATCTGCGGCTTATCAGGCCGCTGTATTCCTATCCCGTTGATTTCAGAGAGATAATAAATTCTCTTTTTACAGCAATAGCAATAGACGGAGAAAGAGAACTGGAAATATTTATGCCCTGTACATCTTATATCCACACTCCGCTTGGCAAACTGTTTTTCCATAAAGAGATTGACAAAAAATATCCTCCCATTCCTTTAGACAAAATAAACGAGTCCCTCGTACGTGACAGCCAGATGAGAGAAATTCGATTTGGAACAGATATGCTCAGCGGGGAATATAAAACAATTTATAAGTTTAAAGCAATATTGGATAGGAATAAAGCTTTGTGGAAGAAAATTGAGATTGAAAGCGCTACCCCTGTAAATACGGCCGCGGAGCAAATAATGATGATGTTTATGCTTTCTCCTGAATTAAAATACAAGTTAAACGTTAAACATGGCAGAAAAGCCACACACTATATCCCATTTGGCGCCGGCACTGCGGCTAATGAGTCATCGGCATTACTGTCAGATTTAATATCTGATGAAAACAACGTTATACTTATTTCAGTCGAAGGAGGAAGAGAAATAGAGCTTTTGTTTGCACAGGCACACGAGGGCTGCGGACAAATTTTATATCCGAGAATAACTGAGCAGAGCACGGAAATCACGGAAGAAGAACATCAATTGTATTCTTACGATTAACATATGAAAAGAGGCAGTAAAATGGAAGCACTTACACATATGCATGGCGGCGACCTTGACGCTATTGAAAGGGTCTATGGAATACCCAAAAACGAAATATCAGATTTCAGCGGCAACATCAATCCGCTTGGCTTTCCAAAAGCCGCCGCTGAAAAATTGGCTCAAAATATATCTATTGTTTGCAACTATCCAGACAAGAAGTATCTGGCACTTAGAGAAAGTATTGGTGCTTATACAGGCGCAAAGTCTCAAAATATTGTTGTCGGCAACGGTTCGACCGAGCTTATATCTACATTCATCAAATCCGTCGGAGCTAAAAAATCAGTAATTATGGGGCCCGCCTATTCTGAATATGAAAATGCTGTTAAGATAATAGGTAGCGAATACGAATACTTTGAACTGCGTGAGGACGAAAATTTTGTTCCAAATGCGGACAGGCTAATCTCAGTTCTAAATGAGGATGTCGGCCTCTTTATCGCGTGTAATCCAAATAATCCAACAGGAACAGCCATAACAGTAAGCGAAATGAGAAAAATACTTACTCACTGTAAAAAACACGGAATAAGTGTGATGATTGATGAAACCTATATTGAGTTTAGCGATGACCTTGATAAAATATGTTCAATTCCTCTTGCAGATGAATTTGACAATCTGTTTGTAATAAGGGGAATATCTAAGTTTTTTGCAGCACCAGGGCTGAGGCTTGGATACGGCATAACCTCCAGCAAGAAATTCCATCAGCTTTTAGCTGAAAACCAGGATCCCTGGTCTGTGAATATACTGGCAAGCTATGCCGGAGAGCTTATATTCAGCGATAAACAATTTATCGAAAAAACTAAAAAGCTGATATCTTCCGAAAGAAAGAAAATTTACGAGGAACTCAGAACCTGGAAAAATATTAAAGTGTATAAATCATCGTCTAATTTTATCCTTGCCAGGCTTCTGACTGACAGGGTAACAGCGGCACAGATTTTTGACTATATGGTGCGCAGAAAAATGGTAATAAGAGATGCGGCGTCATTTACTTTTCTCGATGAAGGATATATAAGATTTTGCATCCTGTCTCCCGATGAAAATGATAGATTAATTTCAGAGCTTAAGTCAATAGTTGAATGATAGAAAGTACCGGATAAACCGGTACTTTTTAATTCATCAATTATAAGACAACTGTAGTATTGACATATAAATTAAACAATGCTACTATTACTTTATACTACTATTGTCTTATAAAGAGGTGAACAAATGAAAACAAAGCTTGTAGACTCAGAACTTAAGGTTATGGACGTTATTTGGAAGGAAGGTGAAGCAACAGCAAAGCATATATCTGATATAATAAACCAAAAATATGGCTGGAACATCAATACTACCTATACACTTATAAAGCGTTGTATTAAAAAAGGAGCTGTAGCACGTACAGAACCCAATTTTATGTGCCGTCCTCTTATTAGCAGGGATGATGTACAAAAGGAAGCTGTATCTGAACTTGTTGAAAAAGTCTTTGACGGCTCCGCAGAAAAGCTTTTTGCATCGTTGCTTGGTAGCAGTACTCTTTCAAAAGAAGAAATTGATAATCTCAAGCGTATTGTAAATGATCTGGACGGTGATTAACGTGAGCTTGATAGAAATGAGCCTAACTGCATCCTTAATGATTTTTTCTGCTTTATTAATCAGAACATTAATTAAAAATCGTATTCCATGGTTTTCGTATGTATTAATATGGTATATGGTTATATTACGGCTGCTTATTCCATTTAAGTTTACAGTAAATTTAAGCTTACCTGCAGACAAAATTCTTTATTCGTTTGTGCAATCAGATGCCTTAGAACCCTTATTAACAGGTTCTCCAAGAGTAATCAATATGATTGTACCGAATACAGAGGCTGTGTCTAATCTATTTTTGCCAATGAAATATATATGGTTAACCGGAGTATTATTTTTTTCAGCCTATTTCCTCTTTATATACATAAGATGGAGTCTAAAATTTAAGGCCGGAATTGAGATTACAGACTTAGTAAAAGTAAGTGACAGATTTAATACTGTTAGAAAAGTAAAAGTTTACAAATGCAGTAATCTATCATCACCGTTAACTTATGGTACGATATATCCAAAAATATTTATACCTGATAATATGGACATAAGTGATTTAAACACCCTCAGATATGTAGTCTGTCACGAGTATATACATATTAAAAGATTTGACTCTTTGACAAAGCTTTTGATAATATCAGCCTTATGCCTGCACTGGTTTAATCCTATGGTATGGATATTTTTTATATTTGCTAACCGAGATTTGGAAATCTCATGCGACGAAGCTGTTATAAAAAAATTTGGTATTGAAAGAAGCAAGGAGTACGCCTTAGCTTTGATAAAAATGGAAGAGATTAAGGCTGACAAAAGCGTTTCCTTACATAGCTGTTTCAATACAAACATAGTAAAAGAAAGGATAGTCAAAATTATGAAAGCAAAAAAGAAAAGTAAAATTTCAAAGACTTTGGCTTTTGTTATAGTTGCTGCAAATGCGGTTATATTTTCTCCAGTTATTATATCAGCTCATGAACTTAAAAATGGGATTCTCATAGAAACAGAACCAGCTTTTATTTGGCCTGCTGGGAGCTGTAAAGTGGTTACAGGCAAATATGGTGAAAATGAATTAAATAAAACATTTCATAATCATATAGATATAAGCGGAGATAATGCAGAAGGTTCAGCAGTATTTGCATCAGCCAGCGGAATCATTGAAGAAGCAGGCTATGATACCATAAACGGCAACTACATTATAATAAATCATGGGAATGGATATAAAACCTTCTATTCTCACTGCCAGGAACTTAATGTCAATGTAAATGATACAGTAAATCAAGGAGATACCATAGCCACAATAGGAAAAACGGGTTCTGTTACAGGATACTGTCTTGCATTTGGCATTATAAATAATGGCGATTACATTAATCCTTTGGACTTGCTGTAAACAATAAAGAGGTACGCATTTTGCGTACCTCTTACTTTTTTTCATGAAAAAATCGGGGTGACAAGACTTGAACTTGCGACCTCCTGGTCCCTAACCAGGCGCGCTAACCAAACTACGCTACACCCCGAAATTAATAACAAAATA
>URCD01000093.1 GCA_900546215.1 uncultured Eubacteriales bacterium
ATCGTGGCTACGTTGTCGAGGTCGTTCGTTTTAAGAGCTAAGTTTAAACTCATAGTCAATTTTCTCCTTTCATTTATATCAATCCTTAACGGCAAGTACGCTGACACCGTCGGGGATTACAACAACCTGTGCATCTTTTCCCTTGAGTTTATAGGCGATTTCAAGGGCCTCATCAGGTGTTGAAGCTGGTATCATGTTTGCCTTTTTAACCATTTCATGGTCAAGGAATGTGGTAACAAGAATAAGTTTATGTTTTTTAAGAATTCTGGAATAAATCTGAGGGCACCACTGCTCCGCAATCGTCTCTTTAGGAGGTATCTTTGAAAGATATTCGTCGATTTCATCAGGTGTACCCATCGTAATCAGTCTTTCAAAGTTTGACCCGCCCATTCCGTCGCAGCATGAGCAGCACATAATGATAACTGCGTCCTCTCCGGCACATACCTCAGCGGTTGCTACAGCCTTAGGGCTCTGATACAGGTTCTGGTCAAGAGGATATCCTCCGTTTGATGTAACAACAATGTCTCCTGTAACTACAGGACACTGTGACTGGCTTCTGATAAATTTTACTCCTGTTTCATGAGCCTCTTCAAGGTCTCCGGCAAAAGCGGCAATAATTTTTTTCTCAGCGTCGAGAGCTACGTTTAATATAAACTGGACGTTAATTGCTCTGGCTGCTACAACCATATCTTTATGTATAGGATTGCCTTCCAAAACTCCTGTTGTTGAATAGGGGCTTGCAATTGCTTTATAGCTGTGATTTTCATTTACAGTGGCAGCATTGCAAATTCCGGGAAGTATGCTCTTTCTTCCGCCTGAAAATCCGGCAAAGAAATGCGGCTCAATAAATCCCTCTGTAACAAGAAGGTCGCACTCTGCCGCAATCTTATTTGCAAAGAATTCTGCTCCTGAAGGAAGGTCACAAATCTTTGTGAACTGAGAAGGGTCAAATGCGTTGTTAGCAACAATCTTCTCATTATCCACTATAGCATTGCCGAACATATTTCTCTGTTCTTCTTCTGTTGTGGGTCTGTGAAGTCCTGTAGCAATCAGTATAGTAATGTCAGCATTGGGATTACCTGTCCTTATTTCCTTAAGAAGAATAGGAAGTGTTATTTTACTTGGAACAGCTCTTGTATGGTCGCTAGTAACTATAACAATTTTATCTTTTCCTACGGCAAGCTCTGAAAGCTTTTTGCTGCCGATAGGATTTGCCAAAGCGTCCTCGACAAGTTCAGCCTCGCCCTTTTCAGCCTTATACTCATGCATTCTTGCTGTAATAACAGCCTTTAAATTTTCTTCTGCAACGTTAATATCAACTGTCTCTTTGTAATACGGAATCTTGATTGTTTTCATAACAATATCCTCCTTTTGATATACGTATCACTTTTCAATTAGTATGATGTATACATGATACATCTTATAGCTCTAATTATACTACTCTTATTAATTAAGTCAATAAAAATCTGCTAACCAATACTATTTTATGCGTTTTGAACAATCCTAAAGGGTAAAATTTAGCCAAATTAACCGACAGGAAATGTATTATTCTTACAGTAACCAAAAGCTAACAAAGAAGTTACAAGAGAATAAAAATAAATTAAAGCCCCTGACCACAGTCAGGGGCTTTATCTTACCTAATAAAATTTGTTCTTACCTTATTTTCCTGTTCAGGACATGCAATTCCGGCTTTCTTTCCTGCTTCAATGCATTTAAGCATCCATGCCATATTTCGTCCAAGTATTCTCATAATCTGCATACCCTCAAGGTCCTGAACAACTTCCTCAGGAGTATTGCCATGTACGCCGTTCCAGTAATTTGACGACACAATCGGCATTTGTGAAATAGTAAAATATTTGTTCATTCTATCCATTGTGGGAGTAAGGCCTCCCCTTCTGCAGCTTGCTATTGCGGCGGCCGGCTTGAAAGCAAAGTCAGAGCCAGCACTGTAAAACAGTCTATCCATAAACATCTGTGCCTGAGACGCTGGCGCTCCATAATATACAGGCTCTCCAATGATAAAGCCGTCAGCCTCTCTGAGCATATCACCGCATTCATTTACAGGATCATCATTAAAGGCGCATTTTCCCGATTTAGTTTTAGCGCAGGACATACACGCAACACATGGATGTTTCATTGATTTTCCTACATTTACAATATGTGTATCTATTCCCTCATCATTAAGAACCCTTGCAATCTCACTTAAAGCCGTATATGTACAGCCTTTTTCATGGGGGCTTGCATTAATCATCAATACCTTCATCATATCAGCTCCTTAAATTTATTTGACTTTATTTTATCACTTAGCCTGCCTTCATACAATGATGATATTAAATAACTGTATTTTTTTCTGCTTATTTATTGCCATTTTTCCTCAATTGTTGTATACTCGTTTGCAGTTTCAACATAAATTTTAAGACAACGGAGGTATCATCTATCATGTCAAAACAGCTTCGAGCAGGACTTCTTCTCACACTTACCGCACTTATTTGGGGAGCCGCCTTTGTGGCCCAAAGCGTTGGTATGGATTATGTAGGCCCTTTTACATATCTGTTTTCAAGGAGCGTAATCGGAGGAATAGTTCTTCTTCCTCTAATAAAGTTTTCATCAAAAAAAGAAGCGCAGACCAAACCTAAAGATGTTAAAACCCTTATAATCGGAGGTATATGCTGCGGCATAGCGCTTTTTGTCGCATCCTCCTTCCAGCAGATAGGAATTAAATATACTACTGTTGGAAAGGCTGGCTTTATTACATCTTTATATATGATTATTGTACCTATTATAGGCGTTATTCTTGGCAGGAAAGCTCCAAAAAAAGTCTGGATTGCTGTTGTAATTGCTGTAATAGGGATGTATTTTCTCTGTATGAACGGGGAAAGCGGCATTAACAAAGGCGACGCCTTTGTACTGTGCTGCGCACTTGGATTTGCATTTCATATACTTATAATTGACCATTTTTCGCCAAAGGTAAACGGAATTAAGATGAGCTGTATTCAGTTTTGGATTTGTGCGGCAATAGCCGCTGTTCCAATGCTGATATTTGAGAAGCCTAATATTGGAAGTATTTTAGAGGCATGGGCTCCAATACTTTATGCAGGCGCGCTTTCATCCGGAGTAGGCTACACATTACAGATAATTGCACAGAAGGATATAGACCCAACTGTTGCCTCTCTCATATGTTCGCTCGAATCAGTATTTTCAGTTCTCTTTGGATGGATACTGCTTAATCAGGCGCTTTCTGCGAAGGAGCTTTTTGGCTGTGCCCTTGTCTTTCTCGGTGTTCTGCTTACACAGATACCTGAAAGGCAAAAGTCTAAAAATACATTAAATAATGAAGCTTAAAAATAGAGGGACCCCGTATAATTTAAATAAGACGGGGCCAGTAGATTTCAGTATATCTATAGAAAAGCAGAAATAATGGCAAGTATAATCCGGCTATTAAAATATGTGATCGAGGGTTTTATTAACACATTATGATAACCAAAAATTATTATTCTGCTTATTCTCACTATTAGATGGCAGCAGCACTGTGTCATGGACAGTGCCGCTGCCTTATAACCTCTGTGTGATACATGGGGTTATGAATAAAATTAAAGATTTTCAACAAAGCTCTGCACTCTTGTTCTCGTCTGTTCAAAGGACTTAGCTTCCATATCTATTTCTATCATAAGGCTTTTAATACCTTCTTTTTGGAATTTTTTATAGTATATAGGATAATCAAATTCCTCAGGGTCACAGAACTTCATCATGCAGACAATCACAGCATCGGCATTATTTTGTTTAACCATATTTGTAAGCATATTTACCCTTGTCTTTTTTATATCTGTAGCAAGAGGGCATCCATACATATTTTGCCATGTTTTTGCAAGCCTATACAGCGGAGACATATCCCCGGATGGCACATCTACTCTTATCTGTCTTGATTCCTGAGCAAGGTCGTCGGCTACAATGGCAAGTCCGTTTTCCTTGAAAATATCAAGCACTTCATTGGGCTCTGCGAGGATACCCGTAAGTATGACTTTTTTACCTGCCCAAGGCTGTATCTCTGACTTTCTGATTTCCTCGATAAGCTCCCTTACAAGCACTGTATGTTTAGCCTTATCCATAAACATTCTGGATTTGAATACCGCATGACGCGCTATAGGATCAATAACCTGCGGATAATCTGCCGCTGTCTTTACAAATTCTCGCATTACAGCTCTGTTTTCATTGTAAACTGTGATTGCGTCTTCTATTGCTGCATTTGTTATAGTATTGCCTGTTATTTCTTCAAGCTTAGTTTTAACAATTCTATATTCCTCGGCAAGATATTCGTTAGATGACTCAACAACTCTGTTTTGAGGATGAGTAAATACAATTGCGGGGCATTTACCTCTCCATTTTTGACTAAGATTCTTTAATGTATCGCCTGGAGTTGAAAAGATCACAGCCTCAAGCTCGTCATAAGCGCCGCTGCACTGAAGCTCCATTACTTCCTGCATAATTGAGCAGGCGAATGGTACGAGATACGCTCTTGCCTTTGATATAGGCTTCGTTCCTCCCCACATTCCCATGGGCAGTCTTCCAGCCGCATATACAAGCTCCTCCGGAGCATACAGAGGCATAATTCCTATTGCTCCATTTCCTGTTTCAGTTTTATAATCATCCATAGCCTTTTTTGGATTTGATGCTATGTCAATCAGCTGTTTTAAAATACTGTCAATTTTATTCATGATTTCTCCTCCTTAACCGTCTGTTTCTTTAAATATTCTGTTCTATTACTTCTTTCAGTGCCTGTACACGTGTATCATACTGTGCGGGTGAGAAGTTTCTGGGGTCCGTCTGGTCGCCGTCAAAAAATACAAACGGTTTTCCGGTCTTTTCCTGAACTATATTGCAAACCTCCGGGCTATTGGTTAAGGCAAGGTTTTTACAGCTTCTGTTAGTATGATAGATTATACCGTCGCACTGCTGATTATTGACAATATTATAAATCGCCTTTGCCCTGTTTTCCAAATTCGTGTTTATGTATTCCTTTGCATACATCTCGGCCATTGAATATAGGGTTTCGTCGTCAGGGTCATACTCTAAAGCCCAAAGGTCGGTATATGTGGAGCCAATCATAATTGTATTCTGCGCTTTCAGCGACTTAAACGTATGTCCAAGATAAGGCCATACTGCTATTCCTTCCCAGCATATACGAGCATCTTGGTTTCCATTAAACGCATACTGGCCTTTTCTTAATTTTTCTTCTGTCTCTTCAATCAGTTTATTGAAGGTTATTTCAGCATATGGAAGACTTTTTGCACAAACCGCAAGTGCCATATAATTAAAGAAATCAAAGCCGTTAAATGGCGAGGGCTTATAATTTGTCAACATTCCTACTCTCTTCCATGCATTTCCTGAACGTACTGTTTGATGTCTTGCCTCTCTAAATTTATCATAATCAAATGGTCTTCCGCAAAGCACCTCAAGCTGAGATATGGAATTTCTAAGCTGGTCTGCTATATATTTTTTTACTGCCTTAGTAACAGGCATTGTATGGTTAAATGGAACATCTATAATAATACATGGTATATCAAGTTCCACCGCCAAGTTCTCATACCATTTGCAAAGAACATTGCAGATGTTGTTACAAAATATAACTACATCCGGAAGAGGAATTTTAGCCGCGGGACAGTTTTTAAGAGTCTCCGGGGTAATTCCTGTCTCTGCTTCTTCCTTAAGAAGTTCCATATATGCTAAATTGATGCGAGCGTAAGAACATATATCCAGTGAATATCCTTTTCGCTCCGCAACTTCTATCATATCAAGTGCTCCATGCTTTGCTCCAATGCCGGCGGCATGGTTTTCCGGATACAGAACAGGTATATCCATAGCGACAAACATCTCTGAAGGGGCTATTGATGAAGACCAGCATACGGGTCTGCCTTCTGCTTTGGCCTTCCATGCATCATCGCTAATCTTATCCTGAAAATAGGCCAAAAGCTCTTTTGAATTTTTGCCTGTAATATTTAACATTTTTACTCCCTCTTTCTTTTTATAATATATTTAACTCAGGAATTCCATTTGTTATTTTTTTAACTTTCTTACAGATGAATATTACCATATTTGAAAAAACAATTAAATATATTAAGAAATTAGTTAGTGGCTAATAATTTAAAAATAAGCTACTATAAAACTTAGTAGTAATCTGATAAGCTGTGCTTTTAAAATAGGATAAATAGAGGGACCCCGTATGCAGTAAACATACGGGGTTTGATAGATTTCAGATAGCATTATTGGATTTTTAGCATGGTGTTAGTTTTATTTGGACAGGAATTCCCTTGGGGAGAAGGATTTCCTGTCCATTTTTATCCCCTCACGGCTTAGCCGTTTTGGAGAGAGGTGTGCTTAACCAATTGTTTCAACGAAGCTCTGTACTCTTGTTCTGATCTGCTCGAATGAATTTGCCTCCTGATCAATTTCAATCATAAGGTTTTTCACTCCTGCATCTTCAAACTGCTTGTAGTATACCGGATAATCCCACTCTTCAGGGTCGCAGAACTTCATCATGCAAACGATTACGGCATCTGCTCCTGTCTGTTTTTTCATATCCATGAGCATTTTGCCTCTGATTTTCTTGGTATCAGTGGCAACTGAGCACCCATACATGTTCTGCCATACCTTTGCCAGTCTGTATAAAGGAGCTGCTTCGCCTGATGGTACGTCTACTCTAATCTGTCTTGATTCCTGAGCAAGGTCATCGGCTACAATGGCAAGTCCGTTTTCCTTGAAAATATCAAGCACTTCATTGGGCTCTGCGAGGATACCCGTAAGTATGACTTTTTTACCTGTCCAAGGCTGTATCTCTGACTTTTTGATTTCCTCAATAAGTTCCTTTACAAGTACTGTATGTTTAGCCTTATCCATAAACATTCTGGATTTGAATACGGCATGGCGTGCTACTGGGTCAACAACCTGAGGATAATCTGCCGCTGTCTTTACAAACTCACGCATTACTGCCCTGTTTTCATTGTAAACTGTAATTGCGTCCTCTATTGCTGCGTTTGTTATAGGTGCGCCTACAATCTGCTCAAGCTTATCCTTAACTATTTTATACTCCTCAACAAGGAAGAGATTAGCTGATTCAAGACCTCTGTTCTGAGGATGCGTAAATGTAATTACCGGTGATGTTCCTTTCCATTTCTGGCTGAGGCACTTTAACGTGTCACATGGAACTGAGAAAACAACTGCTTCAAGCTCATCATAAGCGCCGCTGCACTGAAGCTCCATTACCTGCTGCATGATTGAACATGCGAAGGGAGGAAGATAAGCTCTTGCCTTTGATATGGCTTTCTGTCCGCCCCAAATTCCCATAGGAAGGCGTCCTGTTGCATATACAAGTTCTTCGGGAGCATACAGAGGCATAATTCCGATTGCGCCCTTTCCTGTTTCTTCTTTATAGTCATTCATGGCCTTTTTAGGGTCGGCCGCAATACCTTTTAACTGGTTTAATATTTCATCTACTCTGCTCATTTTTCTTCCCCCTTACTCTGCTTTTTCGGCAATCTGCTGTTCCATCATTTCAACCAGCGCCTGAACACGTGTGTCAAACTGTGCCGGTGAGAAGCTGCGGGGGTCTGTCTGGTCGCCGTCGAAGCTTACATAAGGCGTTCCCGTCTTCTCTTTGATTATCTCTGCTGTTTCCACATTAAGGAAGCTCATAAGCTTGCAGCTTCTGTTAAGATGGTATACAACACCGTCGCACTGTCCGCCGTTTACTATGTTAAGCAGAACCGCAACCTTATTGTCAAGGCATGTATTTATGTAAATTCTTGTATAAGCCTCTGCCATTGAGTGGAGAGACTCGTCATTAGCGTCGTAATGAAGATCCCAAAGTCCTGGGTAAGCCGAGCCTGTCATTATTGAGTTGAGGCTCTTAAGGGATTTAAATGTATGTCCAAGATGAGGCCATACTGCTATTCCTTCCCATGTAATTCGTGTTTTTTCATTGCCTTTGAATGCGTAAACTCCGTTTTTAAGGTTTTCCTCAAGCTCGTCAGCGAAAGCTTTAAATGTTATTTCGGCGTAATCACGGCTTCTTGCACAAACAATAAGAGCCATATAGTTAAATAAATCAAAGCCGTTAAGCGGTGAAGGCTTGTAATGAGACATTGCCGCAATTCTGTTCCACTGATATACGCTGCGCTGTGTCTGTTCCCTTACCTCACGGAATTTTTTGTAGTCAAATGGCCTTCCGCAGATCACCTCAAGCTGTGATATAGCATTTCTGAACTGGTCAGCTATATAAGACTTTGCATATTCAGGTATAGGCATTGTGTGATTAAACGGAACATCAATTACTATACATGGAATATCAAGAACCACTGCAAGGTTTTCATACCATTTAAGAAGTGTATTACATATATTATTGCAGGTAATTACAAGGTCAGGAAGAGGAACTCTTGAAGCAGGTGAGTTTTTAAGAGCCTCCGGAGTAACTCCTGTCTCAGCCTCTTCCTTAAGAAGCTCCATATAACCGATGTTTACTCTGCCATATGAACAGCAGTCAATTGAATAGCCCTTTCTGTCGGCAACATCAATCATGTCGAGGGCACCCTTTTTTGCACCGATACCAGCAGCATGTGTTTCAGGATAAACCATAGCTATGTCCATCGCAACACACATTTCGGGAGGCGCTACAGAAGCTGACCAGCATACAAGTCTGCCTTCTGCTTTGGCCTGTCTTGCTTCCTCATCCAGTTTAGCCTGATAATAGGCCAGTAACTCTTTTGCCTTCTTGCCTTTTGTTTCAAACATCTCTTATCCCTCTTTCTCTTAGAAATTGTTTTTCCTCCGGCCTCTGCCTGAGCCCGTATATGTATCCGTACTAATACTTGACGGCAACATTCAAATTTCCTTTTTTAATTTCATAATTGAATTTCGTATCCTTGTTTAGCAGGATAACATTAATGCTTTAAAAAGTATATAGAAGGCAACAAGCTAGAAATTTCCCTCAACTCCAGTCAATTGAAATAATGTGTTTTTCAATTTTTCAACTTTACAAAATCAC
>URCD01000094.1 GCA_900546215.1 uncultured Eubacteriales bacterium
CATAACTGCCATTTCCGCTCTTGTTATCTTATCCTGAGGCCTGTAAAGCTTATTGTCATCTCCTGATATAATTCCATTTGACTCCAATGCGCAGACCGCCTCATAGGACCATCGGTCCGCCCCAATATCGCTGAAAGCAGTTGATGTTGAGTATTCCGTCTCTGTATCCAGCAATCTATAGAATACAGCAGCCGCTTCCTCTCTTGTGATATAGTCCTCCGGTTTCACGCTTCCGTCAGGATACCCGGAAATATAAGCGGTATGCACTCCCCTCTCATAAACGTCTTTCTCTTGGGCATGTACCGTTTGAGGAAATGCTGTCAATATTGTAAGCGCCGTGGCAAGTACGGCATATGTTTTCTTATTCAATTAATTTCACATCCTTTTGAAAGTATTCAGAAATATTATTCCACAGCAGGAATATAATTACATTCAAAAGAGATGTACAAATTATTATAAAACCAGCCTTAATTCGCCATTTTGCTGTTCCAGTACAGGAATGTGCTTTGTGCTATGCCCATTTCTCTCGCCGCATTTCTTGAGCTGATTTCGCCTCTGAGAAATCTTTCTCTTATCTCCATAAAATTTACTGGTTTTTCACGCGAGGGCCTGCCAAAGCGCACTCCTCTTTTTCTGGCGGCCTCAATTCCTTCAAGCTGTCTCTGTCGTATATTTTCTCTTTCTGTTTGTGCAACATAGGATAATATCTGTAAAACCAGGTCCGCTATAAATGTTCCTGTAAGATTTTCTCCCTTTTCCCTTGTATCCAGCAAAGGCATGTCAAGTATAATTACTTCCGCCTGTTTTTCCTTAGTTATAATTCTCCATTGCTCCAAAATCTCATTGTAGTTTCTTCCTAATCGGTCTATAGACTTTACTACAAGCAAGTCTCCCTTTTTCAGCTTTCTAAGCATCTTTTTATATTCTGGCCTGTCAAAATCTTTCCCGCTTTTCTTATCAATGAAAATATCCCTTGTTTTAAGACCGAATTTTTCCAGTGCTTCAAGTTGTCTGGCCGCATTCTGATCAGCACTAGATACACGTATATATCCAATTTTCCTTTCAGTCTCCATAATTTTTCCTCCTTTTGTACATAACTCAGAATAAAATTTTCTCGTTATATTTTGAAGGAAAAATCACATAAAGTATATAGATTTGACCCTAGTAATTTATGGCATACTACAGCTCAAGAACTAAAAAAGTCCGCTGAATATGAAACTCAGCGGACTTTTTTAGTTCTTGTCAAATATAACCGTAAAGGTCGACCCCTCGCCCTCTTTGCTTTCAATTTCAACATGGGCTTTATGGTAGGCCGCGCCATGCTTTACAATCGACAGCCCCAGTCCGGTTCCCCCAATTTTTCTTGAATGACTTTTATCAACCCGGTAAAATCGCTCAAATATTCTGGCATGGTGTTCCTTTGGTATTCCTAAACCTGTATCAGAAACCCTTATAATCGGACATCCGTTTTCTGTGCCTGTAAATACTTTAACTGTTCCTCCAGACACATTGTATTTAACCCCATTCTCACAAAGATTGTATATTATCTCATCGAGTATAGAATTAATTCCGTTTACAATTGTTTTTTCACCTTTAACACTGACTGTCACGTTATTTTTATCGGCAGTCATCTTAAGTCTGGCAGCTATGCTTTTAGCCAGTGCATACAAATCAATCGGCTCTTTATCGGCTGTGACTGAGTTTTCGTCAAGCTGGGAAAGCTTTATTATATCATTAACCAGATTTATAAGCCTGCCCGACTCGTCATGAATATTTTCGGCAAACCTATTCATATCTTCCGGTTTAACAATCCCGTTCATCATTATTTCGGATATGCCATAAATTGATGTCAGAGGCGTTTTAAGCTCGTGAGATACATTCGATGTAAACTCGCGCCTAAGCGCTTCACGCTGTTCCTTTTCTGTTACATCCATGATAAGTATTACCGCGCCTCCCACTGTGTCTCCATCAAACACAGGGTTAACCAACAGCTGGTAAATTCTTTTGTTGAAGTCCATGAGACACTCGCTGTGCTTTCCCTTAAGCGCCCCGTCAATTCCGTTTCTAAAGCCCTCCGAACGGTTGAGAGTAAAAACGCTTTCCCCTATTTTGGCATCCTTTCTGCCCAGCAGCTTCAGCGCACCTTGATTATAAGAAAGAATTTCCGTATTCTTATCTATAATTATTAAGGCTTCTGTCATATTCGAGGTTATAGTCATAAACTCTTCCTCATTCTTTTTAAGCGCTTTCATCTGTCTGTCTATAAGAAGGTTCTGCCGGCTTATCTTTTTAAGCAGTGGCGATATCTCAGGATAGTTTTCGTCAAGATCCGGATTATCAAGGTTCATTTCATTTATTGGCTTAACAATTTTCTTCGAGAGCTTTACAGCCAAAAATACCGACAGCGCAATAACGATTACAAGCACAAAAAGCATTGGCTCTATCATGGCAGCAAGCAGCGCCGCCAAAGTATATTGGGAGCTGGAAATACGTATTACTGTACCGTCATCTAAAAGCTCTGCATAATAAACGTTTCTCTCAGCCAGAGTTTTTGAATATCTTTGAGAAGAGCCGCTTCCATTTTCAAACGCTTCTGCGACCTCATCTCTTTCGCTATGGTTTTCCAGCCTGTCTGCATTGACGTCTGTATCATAAATTACTGAACCGTCGCTCTCTATCCAAGTAATCCGGCTTTCAACGTCAACACCCTCCAGGTATTTTTCGCCGTAAAGTTCCACACCCTGTTCGACAAGAGCCGCCTCGCTTTTAAGCTCGCTTAAAAGCTGGCTGTTGAAATATTCGTAAAGTATTCCCATTATGAATACAAAACAGGCCGCAAAGGTGACAATCGAAACACATATAATACTGCGGAATATTTTCTTTGTCATTATCAGCCTCCTATTTTATACCCTATTCCGCGCACAGTTTCTATAAGCGAACCGCATTCTCCAAGCTTAGTGCGCAAAGTTCTTATATGAACGTCAACGGTTCTGTTTTCTCCATCAAATTCAAAGCCCCAAATCCGCTGTAAAATCTGGTCTCTGTTAAATACTGTTCCTTTGTTTGATATTAAAAGGCAGAGCAATTCAAACTCCTTATATGTAAGCACGACATCTGTGCCGTTAGCTCTTACAATATGCTTGGAAGGGCACACATATAACCCTCCAACTGTGTAATCGTCTTTTTTTGCTTCACTTCCGGTTCTTCTCATAAGCGCCTTAATACGTGAAATGAGCTCCATCATTCCAAATGGCTTAGCCACATAATCGTCGGCGCCCGAGTCAAGACCGATTACCTTGTCATACTCGGAGTCCTTGGCAGTCAGCATTATAACGGGAAGCTTTCTTGTCTCACTGCGGTTCCTGAGCTTCTTTAAAACCTCAAGGCCATCCTCCTCAGGAAGCATTACGTCAAGGATTATAAGCTTGGGTATTTCCTCCTCAATTCCCTTCCAAAAATCTGACGGTTTCTCATAGCCTTTAGATTCAAGCCCCGAATTATTAAGCGCATATTCTACAAAGTTGCGTATACTTTCATCATCCTCGAGCAAATATATCATTTACTATCCCTTCCTATATGTCATATCAAATGAGAGGCTGGTCGTTTATAATAAGCTTAAATTGCAGTCCAAGCTTTTGGGCAGCCTTTCTGCAAAGTATCATTCGTCCTAAAAATATCTCAAAATAATCCATTACAGAGCCGTAGTTTGTATCAATAGACAACACAAGCGTTATGCATGTGTGTTCATCATTAATAACAAGACGGCTCTTTTCTACAGAGTAGTTTACCCTGTCATGTATATCAAAGGTAGTGATATCATTGTTTCGTACTCTTGAACGCCTTACGTCTGATTTATCGGCAAGTATAAGCGCGGCCGCAACAGCGTTCACCGGCACTCCGTTTCCCTCGTCGTGATTTCCTATAGCAGTTGTAATTGTAGCTATATCCTCCGCGTCCGCCTCCAAATTTGTAAGCAGACGAAAGGCCATTACAGCTCCGCTTTGGGAATGGTCAACACGGTTTACAAGGTTTCCTATATCGTGCAGATAGGCCGCAATTTTTACAAGCTCAATATCATGCTCCCCATATCCCATTGTTTTTAAAATATACTCGGCTGTATTTGCCACATTAACGACATGCGCAAAGGAGTGCTCTGTAAAGCCTAGCGCCCGTAATGATTCATCGGCCTTTCTGATATATGTATTTATGGCCGGGTTTTTCTTAATTTCTTCATATGATACCACTGTAATTCACCTCAATTATTCTTGCTGCGTGTACCTGTTATTGAAAATTCTACCCACTCAGCTATATTTGTAGCATGGTCGCCAATACGCTCAAGGTATTTGGCAATCATAAGCAGGTCAATGGAGTACTCGCCCTTTGTACTGTCTTTGGATATCATATCGATTACCTCTGTTTTCATAGTGGCAAACCACTTATCAACAACATCATCGTATGCAATTACCTTTCTAGCCAGCTCTAAATCCTTTTTAACAAAGGAGTCTACGCTGTCCGTAACCATTTTAACGGCTTCCTTAGCCATTTTTTTAATATCCTCATTAATTCCCGGTCCGCCTGTTATGATAAAGCGTGAAATTTCAGCTATGTCAGAGGCCTGATCTCCTACCCTTTCCATATCAGTAATCATTTTGAGCGCTGAAGAAATAACTCTCAGGTCTGTAGCTACCGGCTGCTGCTGCAAAAGAAGCTTCATGCACAGTCTTTCAATATCGCTTTCCTTCTGGTCTATTTCACTGTCAGCCTCGAACACCTTATCAAGCATTGCCGGGTCATTTTTCTCAAGGGCGCATATAGCCGCCGTAACAGCCTCCTCGCAAAGGGCACCCATTTTAATTAATTCTATATGCAGTGTTTCAAGCTGCTCGTCGAATTTGTTTCTCATTAACCGAACCTCCCTGTTATATAGTCTTCCGTTCTCTTGTCCCTTGGCATTGAGAACAGTGTTTCAGTGTCATTGAACTCAATTATCTCGCCAAGCAGAAAAAACGCGGTTTTATCAGAAATTCTGGCTGCATGCTGCATGTTGTGTGTTACCATGACAATAGTATACTTATTTTTAAGTTCCAGTGCAAGGTCTTCAATCTTTGACGTTGAAATAGGGTCAAGGGCGCTTGTAGCCTCGTCCATCAAAAGCACCTCCGGCTCAACAGCGAGAGCCCTTGCTATGCAGAGTCTTTGCTGCTGTCCTCCCGACATTTCCATAGCGCTTTTTTTAAGCCTGTCTTTGACATCGTCCCAAAGAGCCGCATCCTTCAGAGATTTTTCGACTATATCGTCAAGCTTTACCTTTGAATGTATTCCATGGGTTCTTGGTCCATATGCTATGTTATCATAAATACTCATAGGAAACGGATTTGGTTTTTGAAATACCATTCCAACTCTTTTTCTCAGAAGATTTACATCCATTCCCCTATACATATCCTCGCCGTCAAGCAGCAGCTCTCCTGTTATTTTACAGCCCTCTATAAGGTCATTCATTCTGTTTAAAGACCTTAAAACCGTTGATTTTCCACAGCCTGAGGGGCCAATGAAGGCAGTTATTTCATTTTGGGGCACTTTAAGGTCTATCCCTTTAATTGCATGGAAATCGTTGTAATATAAGTCCATATTTTTAATTTCAATTTTACTCATGTTGTCCTCCGTCAGTTCTTTGTAAGTTTCTTAGCGAAGAAACTGGACAGTGCGTTTATTATGATTACCATTACAAGTAATATTACGGCCGTTGCATAGGCCTGGTCTGTATATAGCCCCTCAGAAAGAAGGCAGTACATATGAACCGCTAGGGTTCTTGTAGAAGAGAATATATTTTCTGGAACAGCGGCCGTTGTACCCGCTGTAAATATAAGCGCCGCCGTTTCTCCAACTATTCGTCCTATGGCAAGTATTACTCCCGAGAGTATGCCCGGCATAGCCGCCGGAAGTACTATCCTGAATATTGTCCTGAGCTTTCCTGCGCCGAGTCCAAAGCTGCCTTCCCGGTAGGAGTCAGGCACAGAAAGTATCGCTTCCTCTGTTGTACGCATTATAACCGGAAGCACCATTATTGCAAGCGTAATAGAGCCCGCGATAAACGAATATTCCCATTTCAGCGCGATAACGAAGGCCAAAAAACCGAAGAGACCGTATACAATTGAAGGTATTCCAGATAGTGTTTCTACTGTAAGACGGATTATATGTACAAGCTTTGAACCCTTTTTCGCGTACTCTGCAAGATAAACTGCTGAGAATACGCCAACAGGAACAGCAATGAGAAGTGTAAATGCTGTCATCAGCAGCGTATTTATAATGGCCGGCATCATTGATACGTTCTTAGAGGTGTATTCCCATGCAAACAATTCTGGCTTAATATTGGGTATGCCCTTAACAAGTATATACCCCACTATAAATATCATAATTCCGACTGTGATTAATGTAGCCAGCATAATAAGCAGGTATACAGCAAAGGAACCGGGATGCCGTAAGTAATCTTTATATTTCTGCATTATCCGTTCCTCCTTTTAATAAGCGAAAAGCATAAATTAATGATAAGTATAAATACGAAAAGTACCACAGCCGTAGCTATAAGCGCTTCCCTGTGCAGATCGGCAGCATATGACATTTCAATAACAATATTTGCGGTAAGCGTTCTTACTCCTGACAATATGCTCTCGGGAAGCATAGCCTGATTTCCCGCCACCATGATTACAGCCATTGTTTCCCCTATGGCGCGTCCTACGCCAAGAATAACTCCGCTTGTCACTCCTGATTTCGCGGCTACCATTACTGAACGGAATATTGTTCTTTCCTTTGTGGCGCCCAGCGCCAAGGAGCCTTCATAATATGCCTCCGGAACAGCTCTCAGCGATGATTCTGTAACTTCTATTATCGTAGGCAGTATCATTATGCCTAGGAGTATGGAAGCCGTTAAAATCCCCTTTCCTCCCGTGTCCGGAAACAAACGCTGCATTGCCGGTACAATAAGAACCAGTCCGAAAAAGCCGTATACTATTGACGGAATACCTGCAAGCAGGTCCACCGCAGGTTTCAGAAGCGAATAAAGCCCTTTAGGACAGTAGTGTGAAAGAAACACCGCACATAATATACCTATAGGCACACCAAATATTATGGCACCGGCCGTAACATAGATGCTTCCTATAATCATCGGGAATATACCGAATAAATTTTGTCCGGGTCTCCATTCGGTACCAAGAAGAAAATTACCAAAGCCAATTTCCTTCATTGCCGGAAATCCATTTATAAACATAAATATGCATATGGCGGCAACAGCTACAATTGAAACACAGGCGCAGAGCAGAAATACTATTTTCATTATTATTTCTCTTGCTCTCATAAAAACCTCCTAATTCACTAAACATTTTGTGGTGAAACAGCTCATTTTGCAAATTAAACCGCCAGCTTTGCAGGCGGTTTAATTTGTTAATACAGTTTATATGCAGTTTAACAATTACTGAGCGTCTGCCCAATCTGTTATTTCACCAAGATAAATTCCTTTTATTGTCTCTGAGCTAAGGTCTTCAACTGTGTTCGCATTATTAACTACTACTGCAATACCATCCATTGCAATCTGTGTGCTTGTAAGCTCTGCTTTCTCACTGTCCTTAAGTTCACGTGATGACATACCGAAATCACATACTCCCTCAATTGCTGATGTGATGCCTGAACCTGAGCCTGTCTGCTGAATTTCGATTGTTACATCAGGGTTAAGCGCTTTATAAGCGTCTGCAAGTACTTCCATTACCGGTGCTACTGATGTTGAGCCGGCAAGTACAAGCTTTCCTGAAAGGCCGCTTGCCGCATAGTCTTCGCCGTCAGCTACGCTGATATAGCCTTCCTCTCCGATGATTTTCTGTCCGTCAGCGCTCATAATAAAGTTTAAGTAGTCCTGAGCTATGTCTGAAAGAGAACCGTCTTTGTAAGCTAAAAGGAAAGGTCTTGCTACAGCATATGTACCTGATTTTACATTGTCAGTTGTAGCCTCTACTCCGTCAACCTTAACTGCCTTTACGTCATTTGAAAGAGAACCAAGTGAAACATATCCGATTGCCGCGGGATTTCCTGCTACCGTTGTAAGCATAACAGATGTTGAGTTTGTGATTTCAGCTCTGACAGTTGTAATATCGTTGTCATCATCATCAACGACTCCCATAAGCTCTACAAACGCGCCTCTTGTTCCTGAACCCTCTTCACGTGAAATTACAGATATTGGGCCTGTTGTTCCTTCAGGTTCAGTCTGTTCCTCCTGCTGGTTGTCTGTGTTCGGTGTGCTGTTCTGTGATGAGGAACACGCTGCTACTCCTAAAACCATAACCGATGTCATTAATAAAGCTAAAATTTTCTTTTTCATGTTTAATACTCCTTTAAATTTAAAATGTCATTTTCAATTTCATGTTACGGATACAGTATATAAAGAACAGGTTAAATCCCCAATCTCACATATGTTAAATTTTTGTTAAAGGCTATTTTTAAGTTAATGACTATAAAAATAAAAGAGATTACTTAATATAAGTAATCTCTTTTATTCCCTCAATTACACCACCCGGGTTTCGGGTTTTTTATTGTAAAATTCGTTAACTGTCTTTAGTATTTTTTGAAAATCTGAGCTCGAATAGTAATCTATCATTCTTT
>URCD01000095.1 GCA_900546215.1 uncultured Eubacteriales bacterium
AAAAACCGAGGATGGTAAAATTCTGCGTTCCTCCACGGTATACATAAGAAATGACGACGGCACCATTGAGGGTGTGCTTTCAATAAATTTTGACGTTACATATCTTGCAATGGCCGAAAATGCTCTGCGTTCCTTTACAGGCTCCATAGAATCAAAAAGTGAGCCTCCTAAAATCGCATCTAATGTAGAGATGCTTTTGGATGACCTGATTGAGCAGTCTGTAAGACTAATAGGTAAACCAGTTGCCTTAATGACAAAAGACGATAAAATCAAAGCAATAAATTTTCTAAACGAATCCGGTGCATTCCTTATAACAAGGTCCGGAGATAAAGTGGCAAGCTATTATAATATATCGAAATTTACTCTTTATAATTACATTGATATGGGAAAGAAAATGACAGGAGGAATTTAAAATGGATTTTACAAAGATTAAAGAGGCGTCAGAAGGATATCTGCCTCAGATGACAAAGTTTTTAAGAGAGCTTATTGTCATTCCCGGCGAAAGCAGCGGTGAAGAAGGCGTAATTAAGCGTATTGAACAGGAAATGAACGAAGTAGGCTTTGACAGAGTCGTTATTGACCCAATGGGAAATATACTTGGATATATGGGAAAAGGTGAGAAAATAATTGCATTTGACGCCCATATAGATACCGTTGGTATTGGTGAAATAGTAAACTGGAAATTTGATCCTTATAAAGGATATGAGACAGATGAGGAGATTGGCGGACGCGGCGCTTCCGACCAGCTTGGCGGTATTGTAAGTTCTGTTTACGGCGCTAAAATAATGAAGGATTTTGGCCTTATACCCGACGATGTTACAGTGCTTGTTACTGGAACAGTTCAGGAAGAAGACTGTGATGGACTCTGCTGGCAGTATATTATAAATGAGGATAAAATTAAACCCGAATTTGTTGTTATTACGGAACCTACAGACAACAGAATATACCGTGGACAAAGAGGACGTATGGAAATCCGTGTTCAGGTTCAGGGTGTGAGCTGCCATGGCTCGGCTCCTGAACGAGGCGACAATGCAATTTACAAAATGGCTGAAATAATTAATGAGGTTAAAGAGCTGAACAATAGGCTTAAAGATGATGAATTTTTAGGGAAAGGCACTCTTACGGTATCGCAGATTTTCTTTAATTCACCTTCACGCTGCGCAGTCGCAGATATGTGCGCTGTATCCATTGACAGGAGACTGACAGACGGCGAAACTTATCTTTCTGCTCTTGATGAAATCAAGGCACTGCCTTCCGTAAAAAAATATAACGCTGAAGTAACAATGTATGATTACGCAAGACCCAGCTGGAAAGGTCTTACCTATCCAACGGAAGCCTTCTTCCCTACATGGGTTATTTCTGAGGACCACCCTGCATGTAAAGCACTTGTTGAATCTCACAAAAATATCTTAGGTGATCCTGTTGTCGACAAATGGACATTCTCAACTAACGGCGTATCTATAATGGGCCGATTTGGAATACCCTGCATAGGTTTTGGCCCTGGGAAAGAAAAAGAAGCACATGCTCCCAATGAAAAAACATGGAAACAGGATCTTATAAACTGTGCTGCCGTATATGCCGCAGTTCCTATGTCTTATAAAGGATAATTACAGGAGGAAAACAATGGACAACATTAAAGATTTAATTGGAAAGCTTGAAAATCTCGACTTTAAAAATATGTACATGAATGACTTTTTCCTTACTTGGGAAAAGTCTGACGATGAGCTTGCTGCAGTATTTACCGTTGCAGACGCGTTGAGGGAGCTTAGAAAACAAAATAAATCTACAAAAATATTTGACAGCGGACTAGGCATATCTATTTTCCGCGACAACTCAACCCGTACGCGCTTTTCTTATGCTTCCGCCTGCAACTTGCTTGGCCTTGAGGTAC
The DNA here is from genome assembly GCA_900546215.1 of uncultured Eubacteriales bacterium. GTDB lineage: Bacteria > Bacillota > Clostridia > Lachnospirales > Anaerotignaceae > Metalachnospira. Next base: position 1,892 of record URCD01000095.1, read on the forward strand.
AGGACCTTGATGAAGGGAAATCTCAGATAGCTCATGGTGAGACACTTCGTGAAACAGCAAATATGGTTTCATTTATGGCAGATACTGTCGGTATCCGTGACGACATGTATATAGGTAAAGGAAACAAATATATGCATGATTTTTCTGATGCAGTAAAGGAAGGCTATGAAACAGGCGTTCTTGAACAGCGCCCTACCCTCGTTAATCTTCAGTGCGATATCGACCATCCAACACAGGTTATGGCTGACACACTTCATCTTATTCATGAATTTGGCGGTGTGGAAAATCTTAAGGGTAAAAAGGTTGCTATGACTTGGGCATATTCTCCTTCATATGGAAAGCCTCTTTCAGTCCCTCAGGGCGTCATTGGTCTTATGACAAGGTTTGGCATGGATGTTGTACTTGCCCATCCTGAAGGCTATGAAATAATGGAAGATGTAGAGAAAGTTGCAAAGGATAACGCAAAAAAATCAGGCGGAAGCTTTAGGGTAACAAATAGTATGGAAGAAGCCTTTAAAGACGCTGATGTCGTATATCCAAAAAGCTGGGCTCCATTTAAGGCCATGGAAGAAAGAACAGACCTCTATGCCAACGGAGACATGGATGGTATTGATGCACTTGAACAGCGTCTGCTTGCGCAGAATGCTGAGCACAAGGACTGGGAATGCACAGAAGATATGATGAAGCTTACTAAGGACGGAAAGGCTTTATATCTTCACTGTCTCCCAGCCGATATAACCGGAGTAAGCTGTGAGTCAGGAGAAGTTGCAGAGTCTGTATTTGACAGATACCGAGTTCCGCTTTACAAGGAAGCAAGCTTTAAGCCATATATTATTGCGGCTATGATATTCCTTGCTAAAGTTGAAAATCCAGTTGAAATGCTTAAGAAGCTTAGTGAAGCTCCAGAACGAATAAAAAAATAATCAAAAAAGAAATAATTAACCGCATAACGGAGTGCCTGGCTGATACAAGGCACTCCGTTGAACGTTAGAGGTGATTAATATGAAAAAAATAGTAATAGCACTTGGCGGAAATGCACTAGGCGATACATTACCTGAGCAAATGGTAAATGTCAAAAAAACAGTTAAGGTCATCGCTGATCTCATTGAGGATGGAAACACAGTAATACTGTCCCATGGCAATGGTCCCCAGGTTGGAATGATAAATATAGCTATGGGTGAGCTGCATAAAACACAGCCTGACCTTCCCGTTATTCCCATGTCGGTTTGTGATGCCATGAGTCAGGGCTATATAGGATATGACCTTCAAAACGCTCTTAGGGAAGAGCTTCTTGACAGAGGAATTAAAAAAGGCGTATGCACACTTATAACTCAGGTTGTAGTAGACAAAGACGATCCCGCATTTCTTTCCCCTACCAAACCAATAGGCCGTTTTATGAGTAAAGATGAAGCTTCAGAGCTTATAAAACTTGGATATACAGTAACAGAGGATTCTGGAAGAGGATATCGAAGAACTATTGCATCTCCAAAGCCCGTAGAAATTGTTGAGCTTGATGTAATTAAATCTCTGATTGATGACGGTAATGTTGTTATAGCTGCCGGAGGAGGCGGTATACCTGTAGTACATGCGGAAGGAAATCATTTAAGAGGTGTGGGCGCAGTAATCGATAAGGATTTTGCAAGCTGTCTTATGGCCAAGAATTTAGACGCAGACTGCCTCGTAATACTTACCGCTGTTGAAAACGTCGCGGTAAACTTCAATAAGCCAAATCAAAAGGAGCTCCATGAGGTTTCTGTGGATGAAATGAAGAAGTATATAAGCGAGGGGCATTTTGCGGCTGGTTCTATGCTTCCTAAGGTTCAGGCGGCAGTAGAATTTGCGGAGAGCAAACAAGGCAGAACCTCAATAATAACTCATCTTAATAAGGCCAGAGACGGAATTAATGGCAGAACAGGAACAAGGATAAAAAAATAAAGGCCGTACGGCCTTTATTTTTATATTAAATTATATCTCTTTAATAACTCCTCAATTATAGTACCTTCCGTTTTCCCTAGTATTTTCTTAGCTGCAATATTAGCTGCAAAAGGAAGTTTAATGTCTGTTATTTTCTTGCCGTCCATCATCTTTGAAGTAGCGTCAAGCAAGCATCTTACATCATATGCCGAACCATATACCTCAGGCACTCCTCTGTCTATATCAAGAAGAGTATATACAGCTTCCATTGCTGTTCTCACAGAGTACTCAGTTGTAAATATCGTATCTCTCGGGGTTTCGGCAAATTGGCCTAGAAAAGCAAAGTTTACACTGCCATCAGGCACTACATTAGGCCTGTCACCCTTTGTGCGTGGCATAAAGAAGGCTGTTATATAAGGCATCATGACCGGAACTGTGTTTGCAGAATTTGCAGCCATGTCATGTATCTGTTCTTCGGGTACTCCTATATGATAAAGCCATTCTTCAGTTATTTCCATACCTGTACATTCTCTCATAGGCTTCTTTATAAAATCACCTGGTCGGTCCGTATAAAGGCCGTAAACCCATACACAAAGCTGATCCTTAGGCTGTTCTTTGAACTGAGGCTGACGGTTTACAGTCCAGCTCATAAGCCATGATGAGTCTTTAACAGTTACAATTCCTCCTGTAACAACTCCCCCGCTGAATGGGTCACGCTTACATATTTTCTGAATATAAGGCGGAATTTTATCGTCGAGAGTTGTTACAGTAGCTGACTCCCAATTACTCTTTTCAATATTAGTGCAAAACTTTTCTGGTCTTCCAAAAGATGGATCCTGCTCAGCTATATTTCTCCATAAATCCCAGCATGCACCCTCACCGTCTTTAACCTTAACCTCAGGGACGCTGTTCTGATCTCCATAGGCAGAACTTTCTGTACAGCTTCCGTTTGTTACAAATACAAGGTCATCTTCTATAAGGTCTATAAATTCTTCCTTTCCATCTCTAACACATACTATCTGTTTTGCCGCTTTCTTTCCATTATTAATATCGAATTTTACATTAGTCACTTTCGTTCCGTACTCAAATCTGACGTCATGTGCTTCAAGATATTTTACCATAGGAAGAATAAGAGACTCATACTGATTGTATTTAGTGAATCTAAGCGCTTTGAAATCAGGGAGTCCTCCAACATGATGTATATATCGCTGAATGTAAAGTTTCATCTCAAGTGCCGAATGCCATGTTTCAAATGCAAACATTGTCTGCCAATAAAGCCAGAAATTAGATTTATAAAACTCCTCATCAAATACATCATCTATTGTTTTATCATAAAGCTGTTCATCGGGCGTCATAAAAAGCTTCATTATTTCAAGAGCCGCCTTATCAGAAAGAGCAAATTTACCGTCAGTATGCGCGTCCTCTCCACGTTCAACAGTCGCGCGGCATAATGAATAATTAGGGTCTTTTTTATTTAGCCAATAATATTCGTCAAGAACGCTTACCCCTTCTGTCTCAATTGATGGAATTGAACGGAATAAATCCCAAAGGCACTCAAAATGGTTATCCATTTCCCGGCCGCCCCTCATTATAAATCCTTTAGTGGGATCCTTAATTCCGTCGCATGCTCCTCCTGGAAGGCTTTGCTCTTCAAGTATATGAATATGCTCTCCCTTCATCTGTCCGTCTCTTATAAGGAAACAGGCCGCCGCGAGTGATGCGAGACCGCTGCCTACAATATACGCTGATTTTTTATCTACTCCCTCCGGCTTTACCGGACGTGCGAATGCCTCATAATTTCCGTTGCTGTAATACATATTAACTCCTCCTTGGAATTTATTTTATAATGATAAATTACATTTTTTCAGAGGATTTAACAATATGCAAAAAAAGAGCTTTGTCAAAAATTTTGACAAAGCTCTTAACTTGAATAAATTCCAGACAAAATACAAGTTTTGTTTGGTTCATACTCTTTGGAATCTTTCTATTGCAGTTGGTATTGAGCCTTCCATCACTATACTCATTTTATATACTATGTCCTTTGGATCTCCCTTCATTGACTTATCTATCCAATCAACAATAAGGCCAACTAACGCGTATTTGTAAAAATGAGCTATAAATTCCTTATCTTCTGTTCTTATATGGGTATTAACCGAAATTTCCTCAATTACTGAGTAAAGAAGGTCGTAGGCCTCCTCATACAAAAACCGCTCAAGATATTCCCGGCTGACTGAGTGATACGTATTTAAAACAAAGTCCTTATTCTCCAAAACATATTCAAGCAATCTCTCATATCCGTTCTGCCATGTTTTATACGTATTATTTCCATCTATTGCTTTAGATGATTCACTGGTATATATCCACTCAATTAAATCATATATATCCTTAAAGTGATAATAAAATGTTTGTCTGTTTACCTCACAGTCATCTGTTATATCAGAAACTGTTATTTTATCCAAGGGCTTTTTTGATAAAAGCTTTTTCAAAGATGCAGCCAAAGCCCTTTTTGTTGTTTGCGCCATTAAATCACCAACTTTTATGCGAACATTCCGCTGTCTTTTATAGCCTTTGCAGCCGCTTTTATTTCGTCAATACTTTTTGTAAGCGCAATACGTATGTATCCTTCTCCGTCTTCACCAAACGCAGAGCCCGGAGTAACAATAACGCCTGTTTTTTCCATAAGCTCCATAACAAAAGCATTGGAATCCGTATATTTTTCCGGTATTCTTGTCCACATAAACATGCTTCCTGTACTCAATTTTACAGGCAGTCCTGCTTTACCGAATTCTTCACTTAAAATCTCACGGCGGCGTCTGTATTCTTCTCTGTTTTTCTCAATGTTATCCATAGTGCTCTTTAATGCCGCTATCGCTGCATATTGGATAGGAAGAAATACGCCGTAGTCAATCTGAGAACGCAGCTTCTTAAATTCAGAAATAATTTTGCTGTTGCCAATACAGAAGGAGATTCTTGCACCGGTAAGATTATATGCCTTTGAAAGTGAGTTGAATTCCACCCCTACTTCCTTTGCGCCTTCAAAGCTTAAGAAAGATGTACCTTCATATCCCTCAAATGTCATTTCCGAATAGGCGTTATCGTGGATAACAATAACGTTGTATTTTTTAGCCCATGCTATAAGTTTTGGATAAAACTCAGGGTTTACGGAAGCTGAAACAGGATTTGCCGGATAAGATACCAGTATTGCCTTTGCCTTATAAGCAATATCTTCCGGAATGCTGTCTAAGTCCAGTTCATAATTATTTTCTTCTTTAAGATGGTAGTACTCGATTTTAGCTCCTGAAAGGAATGGACCTATCTCAAATATAGGGTAACATGGTGCGGGCACAAGGCATATATCACCTGGGTTAAAGAGTACAAGCCCTATATGCGCAAGTCCTTCCTGCGAACCGTTTACAGAGGTAACCTCATCAGCCTTAATTTCAGCCCCATAGCGGTTCCTATACCATTGTATTACCGCGTCTGTAAGTTCAGGTAAATCAGTAATGGCATATTTAAATTTGTTAGGATCCTTTGCAGCTTCCTTAAGCGCTTCCATCGCAGCGTCCTCTGGCTTAAAATCAGGTGTTCCGACCGAAAAATCATATACAGTTCTGCCTTCATTTATCATCTGAATTCTTTTTGCGTTGAGGACAGTAAAAATACCATCTTTAAAGTGTCCCATACGATCTGCAAATTTTATATCCATATTATGTCCTCCTTAAGGTAAATCTTTGAATAATATATTATCACAAAATCGGCTAAAAAAACAGAGGTTTTGATAATATAAAAAACAGACGGTTATTATCCGTCTGTCAGTGTGGTTAATATTAGTCTACTTTTTTTATCCAGTAGCCTGAGCCGTTCATATCTCCTATTGTTAAAAAATCGTAAAAACCGTTTTCATTTGCAGATTTTCTTTGTTTCTCATTTCCTGGTACGCCTATGTAATATTTGTCGTCGGCCCTGCCAGCTATCATATGTCTGCCTCTGCGTGCCCCATTTCTTACAAATAACAGTCTAAGGTCATTTATTGCGTTTGGTATAAAATAGCCTTCTCTGTAATCTATTTTAATCCACTCGGTATCTCCGCCAGCTGTAAGCTTATCATTTTTATAAAATAACATGTCCGCCTCGGACATATTTTTATCCTGATATTTTATTTGTTCATCTTTTTTAATTATATTTTCTGCAACTTTTGGTTTTTCATCTTCTTTAACAGTATTTTTATTATCCGCTTCCTGCTTATCGCTGCCCAAAATAAACGATTTATCAACTATTCCCATTTCATCCAGCATATCAAGCTCTCGTCTAAATCTTTCGGCAATAACCTTAAAGGTATCATGCGGTGCATAATCAAGCACGGCGGCTTCTGCTGCTTGTAAAGTAGCTTCAACGGCTTCGTTTTCATCTTCTTTTGCTTCAGTGGTTTTTAATATCTTAGCTTCAATTTCTTCAGCAGTTTTAAATTTTTCCACCGTTTCATTCTTAATCTCTCTTTTTACTTTCTTCTCTCCGTATATTTCAAGGTTTTTCATCCAGTTTACTTTCTGTGAAACATACCCGTCTAATACAGCTCTCACCGGGCCTTCGTCTGAATTCCATACTGCAGCTGCATTTATACCCTCGATTGTCATTCCGCTTCCAAACACGTTGTCTGGGTCAAAGCCTGTCTCCAGTACGGCGTTGCTTCCTTTCATTTCAAATTCCCCAGCCGCCACAGCAGTAGTACCCATTATACC
>URCD01000096.1 GCA_900546215.1 uncultured Eubacteriales bacterium
TTTACAAAAAAAGGCAGATTGTTTGACGACCCTACACTTACAAGACAGCTTGACCCTGAAGAACTTAGAGAAAGTGAAGCAAAGGATCTTCCTAATTTCTGGATTTCTATAATTCCCATAGCTGTTATTCTTATAACATTCAATGTTAAAAAGATTGGCTTTGAGGTAGAAACAGCTGTAATGTGCGGAGTTATACTTGCAGTGATTCTTATGTTCAAAAGAATTAAGGGCGGTATCAAAGAATGGGTCAGTGTATTTAATAAAGGTGCAGCCGATTCAGGTGTAGCTATCCTTAACACAGCAATTGTTGTAGGCTTCGGCGGTGTTGTACAGAATACAGAAGGTTTTGCAAATCTTATTACAAAGGTACAGAACATGAACATCAGCCCCCTTGTTTTCGTTGCTGTTGCTGTCGCAATCTGCGCTGGCGCATGCGGTTCGGCTTCAGGTGGTATGGGCGTTGCATTCAATGCACTTAAGGACACATTTGTATCAATGGGCGTTGCTCCGGAATATATTCATAGGGTTGGAGCTATAGCGGCAGGAACTCTTGATACTCTCCCTCATCAGGGAGCGCAGATTACGCTTCTTGGTATTTGTAAACTTACTCATAAGGAAGCTTATTTCGATATAGCAATAACGCAGATTTTAATACCTGTAATTACATTGTTTGTATTCATTCCGCTTGCTTCAATGGGTCTTTAAGAAATATATTGAAACGACATCTTAAACGCTTGACTATACAGTAACAAATTTGAAAAACAAAAGGTACAAACACCTTAAAAAGTGTGTACATAAAATTCATTATACTCCCCATTTTTCCCTCCCGATTCCTCTCGGGAGGGGATTTAGTAAATAGGCTGGAGGTTGTTATGGGATTTAAAAGGAATTATAGTGTTGAAATAACTGAAATACGTCATATTGATATAAATATAGAGGCTGATACCGAAAAGGAAGCTCTTGCAAAAGCAAAAAAGTATTATGTAGATGGAAAATATAAGATACAGGACATTGTTGCAGCCGAATTTGAGATTACAAATGAGACAAATAAAAAATGATTTTACTAAAGATAAACATTAACCTTAGAAAATAACTTTTGTTACAAAATATCTATATAATCCCTCATAGGGTCTGTGGCCCTTAAGCAGTAAAGCCGCCGAATAATTCGGCGGCTTTACTTATTTTACAGTCACTTTAATCGTTTTTTCAGCAACGACAGTTCCATCTGCGGTTTTCATTTTCAGATTGATTTGGGTGCTTCCAGTATTTATGCCTGTAACTAATAATGTTGCTCCGTCAGCCGTCCGTGTAAATCTTGCGGATGCGACTCCTGCGTTACTGAGGCTGCCTGTAAGATATGCCTTGGCATCTGCACTGCATTTAACTGTAACAGTTGTATAGCGTCCCTGTTCAAGCTCTATATTATCTGCCGAAACAGCAATTTCAGCATTTACCTTATTTTCTTTTTCATATACTTCCTTTAATGATGTAAGGCTTGACTTCTTCATGCTGTCAATATAGTTTATCGCTATAGCAAGATTAAGATTTTGACCCGTAACTGTACCTGCGGAAGTTGACTGAGCGGCTTCACCACTTGTTATGCCTATTACTTCTCCATTGGTATTTATAAGAGCACCGCCGCTGCTGCCGTTTGATATAGCCGCGGAGGTTTGAATGAAGTCCTGCCCGCCTATTATTCTGTTTGTATTCGATATTATTCCCTGCGAGATTGTATTTGACAGACCAAGAGGACTTCCAATTGCATATACTGTTGCCCCGGCCTTTATATCATCTGAATCAGCTGTCTCAAGATATGAAAATCCATTTCCATCGATTTTGATAAGGGCTATATCACGTTCAACATCATAATCATATATGCCCAACACATTATAAGCCTTGCCGCTGTCGGAAAGAGTTATTTTTGCAGAACTTCCGCCATCAAGTACATGGTAATTGGTAACAGCTGTACCATCAGAGTTAATAAAAAAACCGCTTCCAAGCTGAATAGCCTTGCCCTCTGAGTTATATACTTCGATATAAAATACTGCTGGAGAGCATTTCTCATATATTTCTTCAGCTGTCATTTCATTTGTACTGGTTTTTGAAACTGTAATCTCGTTTGTGCCTGCGAATGTATTTTCTGTTTCAGATATAATTCCGGAATTTAGCAGAGTGTCATACAGAGTGTATGAAGAGCCTTTTATTTGTTGTGTTAATGCGTTATATGAAATTTCAGCCGCATCACCTCTTGTAAAATTTTCATAGCTTGCATTAGCAATGCCTTTTTCATTTGCAAAGGACAAGGCATTGTCGTATGTAAAGTCTCCCTTTGATTCACTGTATCCAAGAGCCCTTAAAATAAATGCGCAGAACTGATTTGCGCTTACCTCGCTGTCAGGATCAAATTTTGTCGATGATATGCCGCTGGCATATCCTACAGTATAAGCATAGCCTATATAGCTTTCAGCCCAATTAGGAAGGTCTGTGAATGTAGTTGTCCAGTCTCCGCCCTCAGCCTCACTGGTTTTTCCCATTAAGCGTACTATAAGAGCTACTGTCTGTGCTCGTGTAATTTTGCTGTCAAGCTCGAAAACAGGAGTACCGTCTTCATTCATGCCGGTTCCCGAAAACAGTCCCATAGAGTATAAAGACCATGCAGACTGTATTTGTTCTGTATCAGCAGCCAGTACTGGAACAGAACAAAAAATTGTGACTGCTGCTATTATTGAAGTTATATGCTTGAGTTTTTTCAAAATTTATCATCTCCATCTTTTATTTAAAAGTCTATTCTAGAATTTCACTATATTTGAACAATAACAATATTACCATAAATATGAATTAAAATTTTTAAATTTCCATTACATTTTAATTATTTATTGCATAAGTAGGGTTCATAATATATGCTTTCATTATAACCTAATGAAGAGAACGGCAGGAATGAATTAATCAGGCTTATAAGGGAAGGGGATGTACATATGTTCGAGTCTAGGTGCGGAATAGAGTAATAGAAATTTGCAGAAAGTGGGCAGGAAAATAAGGCGGTGAGTTTAATGAAAAATAATTTGACCTTTGAGCCGATAAGCATAAGTTATTTAAATGGTCTTTATAAAATATGGTCCGATGAGAAGGTGATAAAATATACAAATATAGAAAAACCATGTTCACTAGATGAATGCCGTATGCGCTTAGAGATGATAATTGAAAATCAAAGTGTTCTTGATAAAACGTCTGTTTTCATAGTGATTAAAGACGGCGTAGTATGCGGAACGGCAGGGTGTTTGGTTATAAATAAGGAGTTAAATGAATTTGGCTTTTTCTATCAAATAAACAGCGGTTTTTGGAATATTGGTATAGGATATGACAGTGCAGAGTGGGTTGTTAATTTTATGAAGGACTGCTATGGCAGTTTTATATTGCATGCGGATGTTGTTGAGAACAATGCAGCAAGTGTAAAAATATTGGACAGACTTGGTTTTAAGAAAACAGGAATAAACAAAAACGCATTTAAAAGGGATGACATAAGCTATAATGTTCTGGAGTTCATTTTGAAATAAATTAAGATTTCCTTAGAACTCTGTTATGATGTTTGTAAGTTTGTATTAGCGGATTTTTCATAATTATGTAGTACAATAGCATCATTAAAGAGAAGGAGAGATTATTATGACAAAGATAAACAGCATAGTGCTTTTTGTATGTGTAGCCGTTGTTTGTGCGGTTATGGGAACAAATGCATTGAGCATGAGACATCAAACAACCACACCAATAGCTATGGAGCAGACAATATGATAACAGTATTTTTTTAGCGCACAGGCAAATTTAATGTCTGTGCGTTTTACTTTTTGCATCTTTTTTGATATGATGTTAGCATTGGATAATAAAGGAGTGTTTATTATGTTTATAGCTGATTTACATATACATTCAAAATATGCCCGTGCCACAAGCAAGGAGTGTGTACCTGAATTTCTTGATATGTGGGCAAGAAAAAAGGGGCTTGATCTCATTGGAACCGGCGACCTTACGCATCCCGTATGGAGAGACGAGCTTCGAGAAAAACTTGAGCCAGCACAAGAGGGGCTGTATAGGCTTAAAAAGGAATTAAAGCTGGACTGCCCAGTTGAAAACAGTGAAACAAGGTTTATACTAACCGGAGAAATCAGCTCGATATATAAAAAGAACGGACGTGTAAGAAAAATACATAATGTTGTGATTTTACCAAGCATTGAGGCGGCAGATTCCCTTGCAGCGCGCCTTGAGTCTATAGGTGCCAACATACGTTCAGACGGACGCCCTATACTTGGCCTTGACAGCAGAGATTTGCTTGAAATGGTTTTAGAAACCGATGAAAAAGCAATATTTATACCAGCACATATATGGACCCCGCATTTTTCTTTATTCGGGGCCTATTCAGGATTTGATGCTATTGAAGAATGCTTTGAGGATTTAACCCCTTATATACACGCTTTAGAGACAGGATTGTCCTCTGACCCGTCTATGAACTGGAGGATTTCGGCACTGGATAAATACCTGCTTGTTTCAAATTCAGACGCACATTCTCCGGCTAATTTGGCGAGAGAGGCAAATATTTTTAATACAGGATTATCATATCCTGAAATTTATGAAGCTCTTGAAAACAAATATTCAGACAAGTTTTATGGTACTCTTGAATTTTTCCCGGAAGAAGGAAAATACCACTACGACGGACATCGAAACTGCAAAGTTTGCATGAAACCTTATGAGACTATTAACGCAGACGGTATTTGTCCTGTCTGCGGCGGCAGGATAACCGTTGGAGTTTTGCATAGAGTAGAGGATTTAACTGACAGACCTGAGGGGTATAAGCCTGAAGGCGCCAAACCGTTTGAAAGCTTGGTGCCGCTTACAGAGGTAATCGGCTCTTCAATGGGTATGTCATCAAACAGCGTTAAGGTTAAAAGGCAGTACGAAAGTATGCTATTAAATCTTGGTTCAGAGCTATCTATTTTAAGGACTGTACCAATAGATGAAATAAAAGAAAAAGCAGGCACACTAATTGCGGAAGGGATACAAAATCTTAGAGAGGGAAAGGTCGAGGCCAATCCTGGTTATGATGGAGAATATGGAAAGGTATGCGTCATTAGCCAGCAGGACAGGGACCGAATTGCAGGGCAGCTTAAGCTGTTTCCGGATGAAATAATGCCAGTTGAAAAAAACAAACGGATACCGGAAAGAAAGTCAGTAAAAGAAAAAAAGAAAGCCTCAGACAAAAAGTCCAGCGAATTGAATGAAGCGCAGAAGGCTGCTGCTGAAGCGTCTGAAAGAGCGGTCGCGGTTATTGCAGGTCCTGGCACTGGTAAGACGTTTACACTCGTTAATCGTATAGCTTATTTAGTAGATGAAGCGGGTGTTTCACCAGCTGATATTACAGCAGTAACATTCACAAATAAAGCTGCAAAGGAAATGAGAGAGAGGCTGGAATCCCATTTCAAAAATAAACGCAAAGTAAAGGCAATGAATATTGGTACATTTCATTCTCTCTGCCTTAGACAGTTAGAAAATATAAATATTGTGGATGAGGCTGAAGCGCTGGACTTAGCATCGGAAACTGTTAAGGAACTGGACTTAGATTTATCACCTCAAAGGCTCTTGAGCGGAATATCAATGATAAAAAACGGAGCCGGTGCAGATACAGTAACGCAGGAGGCTATGGAAAATTATCAAAAAAGACTGGAGGAAAATGGTTTTATTGATTTTGACGATATTCTTCTTAATGCGCTTGATATGGAAAAAGACTGCCCATATTTGCTGATTGATGAGTTTCAGGATATAAATGATTTACAGTACAGGTTAATTAAAAATTGGAGCAGAAATTCAAAAAGTATATTTATTATTGGCGATCCTGACCAGTCAATATATGGCTTCAGAGGGTCAGACGATAAATGCTTTAATCGGTTCATTGAAGATTTTGGACCGGTTAGACAGATAAGACTTACAGAAAACTACAGGTCCACACCAGAAATAATTAACTGTTCTTTTGCTGCAATTAAAAATCCCGAGGCAGCTTTGGAGTCGAAGCATGAAAATGGGGTGGATGTACGTCTGATTACATCCGACAGTTCATTTACGGAAGGAATATTTATCGCTAAGGAAATAAACAGTATGGTAGGCGGGATCAATATGCTTGATACTGACGGCAGTTCTAAAAAGAAGAAAAATACTGCTGCGAGAGGATTTTCCGACATAGCAGTGCTTTACCGTACTAATCGGCAGGCGGCTGTAATTGAAGAATGCCTGCAAAAAGAGGGAATACCATACAGAGTCTCAGGAAGAGAGGACTTTTTGAAGGATGAGGAAATAAGAAAGGCTGTGCGTCACTTTAGGCAGGCAACAGATACCAAAAAACCGTCGCAGGTGCTTTTAGAATATTTGTCACAAAATAATCTGACCGGTAATGAGGTTCTCCAAAAGCTTTATAACATGTCAATTATGTATGATAGCATGCAGGAATTTATGCAGGCTCTTCTGTTAGGGCAGGAAGCCGACGTAATTAGAAGCGGCAGTACAGTATATACGCCTGACGCAGTAACATTAATGACTCTTCATGGCTCGAAGGGGTTGGAATATCCTGTCGTATTTATAAGCGGGGTAAGGGAAAATCTTATACCTTATCAAGGATTTAACCAAATAGGAGATATTGATGAGGAAAGAAGGCTTTTCTATGTTGGAATGACAAGGGCACAGGAGGAGCTGCTTCTTTTAACCGGAGGAGATGTATCAAGATTTATTTATGATATACCAAAGGATATGCTTATAAAGGAAAAGGCTCTTGAGTACAGAAGCGGAAAAGCCTCCCAGCTCAGTCTCTTTGACTAAATAACTTTTCTTGACAATAAGACCGCTGCTGATATAATTAATTTTAATTGAATAGTATTTTTTGGTGCCTATCCTAATGGAAACCGGAGAAGTTCGGTGAGAATCCGACACAACAGCCATTACTGTATTTAAGCCTGTGAGCTTATAAGCCAGATCGCCGGCGGCATCAAATTAATAACGCTTTTGGGTAGAGAAGAGCTGGTTTTTATTTTACATAAATTCGAGCTTCTGTCCCATTTGGACGGAAGCTTATTTTTGTATACATATATGGCCATGTTTTTACATGGCCTTTTATTTGAGGTGAGAATATGATAAATTTTGTCGGCGCAGGCCCCGGAGCTATTGACCTTATTACTGTAAGAGGAATGAACTTGATTAAAAATGCAGATGTAATAATATATGCAGGCTCCCTTGTAAATAAGGAACTGCTTAGCTATGCTTCAGCGGACTGCGTTATTTATAACAGCGCAGAAATGACACTTGAAGAAATAATAGAAGCTATGAATAGCAGTGAGAAAAAAGGATTGAATACAGTAAGATTGCATACAGGAGACCCGTCTGTATACGGCGCTATAAAAGAACAGATGAGCATGCTTGATAGCTTGGGAATAGATTATAACGTCTGCCCGGGCGTAAGCTCTATGTTTGGCGCCGCGTCATCTCTTAAGGCAGAATTAACACCTCCTGAGGTAAGCCAGAGCGTTATTATTACCAGAGCGGAAGGAAGAACGCCTGTGCCTCCAAAAGAAAGCCTAGTTAGCCTTGCGGGACATAATGCCACAATGGTTATATTTTTGTCAGCCGGAATGACGGAAAAGGTAAGCAGAGAGCTTATTCAGGGCGGATATTCTAAAAACACTCCGGCCGCTATAGTGTATAAGGCTACATGGTCTGATGAAAAAATAATAAGAACAACTGTAGGTGAGCTGCATAAAAGCGCATTAATAAACGAAATAAACAAAACCGCTCTTATTATAGTAGGAGAATTTTTATGTGACAGTAATAAACGCTCCAAGCTGTACGACCCTGATTTTACCCATGAATTCAGAGGCGGTGAAACGGATTGAAAACAGCTGTGATTTCATTTACTGAAAGAGGAAATTCACTTAACGAAGAAATTTCTGTCAAGCTTAAGGCAGACTCCTTTAAAAGCGCTAAAAAAATCCGGTATTTAACTGAAAAAATATTTAAGGAATATGATGCGGTTATATTTATAGGCGCAGCAGGAATAGCCGTTAGGGCTGTTGCACCAAATATAAAGTCAAAGGATACAGACCCAGCCGTTTTAGTCTGTGATGAAGCTGGTAAATTTGTTATACCAATACTTTCAGGACATATAGGAGGAGCAAATTCTCTGGCAGAAAAAATAGCGGGATTGGTAAATGCTGTACCTGTTATAACAACAGCTACAGATATAAACGGCATATGGGAGGCAGACAGTTGGGCCGCAAAAAACAATATGCATATAGAAAATATTAATATGATAAAAAATATATCATCAGCACTATTAAAAAATGAAAGAATAGGGATTGACTGCGACTTTGAAATCAGCGGAAGGCTGCCTGATAATGTAGGATTTGAAAAACAAAAAAACGGCGTTGTTGTTTCCCCTTTCATTAAAGCACCCTTTGAAAACACATTGATTATAGTTCCTAAATGTATTTGCTTGGGCGTTGGAAG
>URCD01000097.1 GCA_900546215.1 uncultured Eubacteriales bacterium
TGAAATCTGTGAGATTGTAAAAAGAGCCGTCCTGCCCGTGGACTGGAGAAGCTTCTCGTAAATCATGTATATGATTGAGCCGAAGGAGAAAACCGAGCATATTTTAAGGTAGGAGCAAGCCATCTGAAATATCTGCGGGTCGTCCGTCTGGGTGCCTATATAGGCGTTTACGCCCACAAGGCCGAATATAAGGAACAGGACATATGTACAGATGCTCAAAAATATCGCGTTGCCCGCTATTTTGCTGGCGCTTTCCCTGTCGCCCATGCCAAGGTACTTGGAAAGCAGAGAGTTGACGCCCACACCGGTGCCGATGCCAACGGCTACCATAAGCGTCTGTATCGGAAACGCCAGGGTGAGGGCGTTTACAGCGGCGTCGCCGATACCCTTCATGCTGCTTACAAAGTAGCTGTCTACTATATTGTAGAACGCCTGAAGCATCATGGACAAAATCATCGGTACGCCCATTTTCATCATCAGGCGGCCGACAGGCTCTGTTCCCATTTTGTTTGTTGTAATTTCTTTTTCCATTTCTTACCTCCATTGAACAGCAGTTTAATGTTTTTATGGAGTCCTTTCCAGCGTGAAGGCCTGTCCCCTCCGCTGATTGGTAAGCTGCCTAAACCAAAAAAAGAGACACGTAAACCTGCCTGGGCTTACGCGTCTCCGCTACACTGCGTAGATATTATAACTCCTATTTTTTTTAAAAGTCAAGAGGCATTTTTCAAAGCAAAAGGCTTACGGGAAACGTGACGATTACGCTCATAAGGGTTCCCAAAAGGTAATATTCCGCAAAATCGGGATCCTTGGTAATTTTGTCATAGCGTGCAATTGATTTGGCCGTAAGCACAAGGCCAAGCGCCGAATACTGTCCTAATGACAGGAATATAAGCATTATGATGCGTTCCAAGGTGCCTATAAGCCTGCCGGCGTTTTTATCATTTTCGCGGCTGTGATTTTCGGGACGGAATACCGCCAGTATACTGGAAATCGCTATATTAGAGGGCTTATGAATTAAAAGAAGCGCTAGAGGCCAGAACAAAAAGGCAAACGGGCTTATATCTGCCGTCTCTAAAAATCCGGTAATGGGCGGGACGTCAAATTGCCAGTCAACGGCAAAATAGTATACACAGACCGCAATAATTGCAATATGTAAAAACTGGTCGGCAAAAAATATTTTTGCTCGAACCGAAGGGGCCGTAAGCCTTTTCAGGAAAAAATATTTGATTATATCAACAGCCATGTGCCCGGCCGAGACAACGGGCGCAATAATCAGAAAACCTTTCCCGTATACATAAGAGAATAAAAAACAGATTAGCGCAACAGCAAAGAAATACAGGAGGCTGTGAATGAACACCCATTTCAGGCTGGTCTCCTTTTTTGTGGAAATGCTGTTTGTCTGAAAATAAAAGTCTCCTAAAACATGGCCCAAAAGTACCGTCAGGAAAAAAATCCTATACATTATTATCACCGATTTCATCTAATATATTTTGTACAGTGTCAAGAGCTTCTTTATAAGTGTAATAGTGCCCGCCGGACAGGTGCCTTTGAACTGTCGGCTGCGTTATACCAAGCCTGCGCGCGGTATCGGACTGGTTATCCTGGTGCAAAAGCGCGTCGTATATTGTTTGTCTCTGCTTGCTGCTCCACGACTCTTTTATTGAGGTCATGAGAGAAAAGACGGTATTGAGCAGGCTTTGGGAGGTCTGGTTGTCATCTGCCAGCTCAATTCTGATATTTGAAACGCCTGCCTGCTTCCTGTGCTCATTTTTTTTCAAAAGGTCAATGGCGGTTCTTGCGTTATAGTAGCCGGGACCATCGGCGCCGATGGCGATGTCACGGTTTACCTCGGTTGAAATGCTGCCTACGCCAATGCCGAAGCGGAAGCTGACGGGATACATTGCTATTTCTATTTCTGATATGATAGACATAAGATTTTTGCCGCCGTAAAGCAGGCCTTGAAATTCATCTCCAATGGTTATCGTAAATTTTGAATAGATGTCCTCAGAATATTTTTCGTTTATTTCAGAAAGCACATCTTGAAATTTCATCTGTACTGCATGCCTGTCTTTAAGCATCCTTGAGCCTTTAATATCGCCTATTACCGCGACATAAGGGTTTTTCAGGAAAAAAAAGAACATAAGACCACCTCTTTTAACTGTATTATATAGCATAGATAATGAATAATCAATAATTATTCGTTTATAAGGCTATAATTGTTGATTATAGCCTTATTTGAGCGTTCCGTCTTTTTTAGTACTGATAGAGGGCTCGATTAATATGGATTTCTATGCCTGAGGGGGAAGGAACAACGGATTTTTGATTATTGAGCGCCACTCTATGTTTGGGCGATATTTAATTAAAAATATAAGTTCCCTTTTTGCGTATTTATGCTATAATCGAAATAGGAAGTACCAATCAAAATACAGGAGGAGATTACCAATGAAAATCAGTCTTTTGGAACCAATCGGCATTGACGGCTCTCTTATGGAGGAGCTTGCGGCTCCGCTGAAGGCGCAGGGACATGAGTTTGTTTATTATGACAGCAAGACAACAGACGCGGGCGAGCTTTATGAGAGGGCGAAGGACAGCGAAATAGTAATGATAGCAAACAACCCGCTTCCAGACAGCGTGATTGAAAAGTGCGGAAAGCTTGAAATGCTTGACGTCGCTTTTACAGGAATAGACCATGTCGGGCAGAAGGCATGCAGAGATAAGGGAGTCGTAATCTGCAACGCCGCGGGATATTCCAATGAGACGGTTTCCGAGCTGGCAGTCGGCATGGCCATTAATGTCCTCAGAAAAATAAATCAGGGCGATAAGACAGTAAGAGAGGGCGGCACAATGGCTTCCGCCGGACTTATGGGAACGGAGCTTGGAACCAAGACAGTAGGAATTATCGGAACGGGAAGAATAGGAGTAATGACAGCTAAGCTGTTTAAGGCCTTTGGCTGCAAAGTGCTTGGCTACAGCAGAACCAAAAAGCCTGAGGCCGAGGCTGAGGGTATTATATATGAAGAGCTGGACGAGCTGCTTGCGCACAGCGACATAGTTTCCTTACATATACCTTCAACTGCCGGAACAAAGGGCTTCTTAAGCAAAGAAAAAATAGCGCTTATGAAGAAGTCGGCTATACTTATCAACTGTGCGAGAGGGGCTGTTGTGGACAACGCTGCACTGGCTGAGGTATTGAACGCCGGAGAGATAGCGGGGGCGGCAATAGATGTGTTTGACATGGAGCCGCCGATACCTGCGGATTATCCTCTGCTTAACGCCAAAAATACCCTGCTTACACCCCATGTGGCGTTTGCCTCTAAGGAGTCTATGGTTAGAAGGGCGCGTATTGTATTTGACAATCTTTACGCCTACCTGGAGGGTAAACCTATTAATGTAGTTAAAATTTGAATGAAATAAATTAACGGGGCAGCCGGGGCGCAGAGGCATATTCTGCGCCCCGGTTTTATTTGTTAAATATTAATTTAACAAAAACATTGTTAAATGTTATGACAAAGTCCAGCTAATTTCCTATTAATGGTAAATGAATGCTTAGAAAAGTTGTATAATTTTTTAACAATCTGCACATTTTTGGAGTGTCTTTATATAATCTTTATTGGTTATATTTCGTTATTAATTATAACTAAAAAATAGTCGTTTTTTCCGTAATGAATTAAATAATAAGCTGTAGTTTTTGCTTGTATTAAAGGAAAATAATAATAATTAATAGCTGTTAGGGAATTTGTCATAAAATTGGAGCTACAAATCCGTCAATTTTTACAGTTGACACCCTGTTCTTTTTTTAGTACCCTTTACTAGTAACAAATAGTAACATAACATAAAGTCCATATCACGGCGTGTCTGGAAAAATTTTTCGGGCGGAAGGAAAGGAGTTGTCATGGAACTCAAAACTGTCCAAACCCAGAAAATTTATAAAAACATTGTTGAACAGATAGTGGATCTCATCCATGACGGAAGCCTTAAAAAGGGCGATAAGCTCCCTCCGGAAAGAAGCCTGGCTGAAATGCTTGATGTCAGCAGGACTTCCGTAAGAGAAGCGCTGAAGGTTATGGAGATAATGGGTATCATAGAAATCCGTCCGGGCGAGGGCTCGGTGGTGTCGGATTTTAACGCAGAGCCGTTTCTGTCTATGATATGGCCGGTAATTCTTGCCGACCGTGATACCGAAAAGGATTTGCTGGAGTTCAGGAAAATACTTGAGGAAGGCTCCATAAGGCATCTGGCCCTTAAAGGCGAGAATGAGGAGTTTTTTAAGGATTTGAAGGATATAGTCAATGAGATGGAAACATCGATTGACAACTGCAGGGACAGCGTAAGGCTGGATATCCTCTTTCACAGGAAGATATTTGAGCTTACAGGCAACAAGCTGCTTATGGTAGCGCAGAACCTGGTGGAATATATCCTTGAAAAGACGGTTAAATACAACAGAAGCGCGGCTATAAAGGAGCAGGGCTCCGGCCTTATCATATATAAGCAGCACAAGAGCATATATGAGGCTGTATGCGCGGGCGACAGCGAGGAGGCTGTCAAAAGGATGTGCGAGCATCTGGATTACGTTCAAAGTTTAAATTTATCCCGTCAGGAAAATTTTTTTTAACATGTCTGGTTAGACCACCATACCGATAGTTTATTAACAAACAATTTAGCTCAAAGGTATGAGGGCCTATAATCATAAAAAGCAAATAAGTATCAAATCTTAAGTAAACAAGCTGTATATTATTTCATTCAATAAAAGGAGGAAGAAAAATGGAATTTAATAAGGTTACACCTGAAATCATTGAACAGCTCAAAGCAATCGCACCCGGCAGAGCTTTTGCAGGCGAGGAAATCAATGAGGACTACGCTCATGACGAAATGAGATTTTACGGACAGAGACTTCCCGATGTAGTAGTTGAGGTTGTTTCAGCTGAAGAGGTTTCAGCAATCATGAAGCTTGCCAACGAAAATAAAATTCCCGTTATCCCCAGAGGCGCGGGCACAGGCCTTGCAGGCGGCGCCGTTGCAAAATGGGGCGGTATTATGATATCAACAGTAAGAATGAACCACATTAAATCATATGACCTTGGAAACCTTACTGTAACAGTTGAGCCCGGCGTGCTTCTTAACGACCTTGCTGCCGACGCAGAAAAACAGGGTCTTATGTATCCACCGGATCCCGGTGAAAAGTTCGCTACACTCGGCGGAAACGTATCAACAAACGCCGGCGGTATGAGAGCTGTTAAATATGGTTCAACAAGAGACTACGTTCGTTCAATGCAGGTAGTTCTTCCCTCAGGCGAAATCGTAAGATTCGGCACAAACGTACCCAAGACAAGCTCAGGCTACAACTTCGTACATCTTATGTGCGGTTCAGAGGGTACTCTCGGCATGGTAACAGAGCTTACACTTAAGCTTATCCCTATGCCTAAGGAATTCGTAAGCTTAATCATTCCTTTTGAAGACCTGCAGACAGCTATTTCCGCTGTTCCACAGTTCTTCCTTAACAAGCTTGAGCCTCAGGCACTTGAGTTCATGGGCAGAGACATTGTTGAGATGAGCGAGAAGTATCTTGAAAAAGAGAACTTCCCTAAGGTTGTTGACGGAGTAGAGGCAGGAGCATACCTTCTTGTAACATTCGACGGAAACGACAAAGACCAGCTTGACGCTATGTGCGAGCAGGCCAGCGAGGTTGTATTCGAGTGCGGCGCCCTTGACGTATTCGTTGCAGACACACCTGACAAGAGAAGAGACGCATGGGCAGCAAGAAGCCAGTTCCTTGAGTCAATCCAGGCTGCTACAGACGAGCTTGACGAGTGCGACGTTGTTGTGCCCAGAGATAAAATCGCTGAGTACTTTGACTGGGTTCTCACACTTCAGGATAAATACAATGTTGTAATCAGAGGCTTCGGACACGCTGGAGACGGAAACCTTCATATCTACGCATGTAAGGAAGGCGATATGTCACTTGAGGAGTTCGCTGAAAAGGCAGACCTTTCATTAACAGAAATGTACCAGAAGGCTGTTGAAATGGGCGGAGAAATCTCAGGCGAGCACGGTATCGGACACAGCAAGGTTAAATTCCTTGAGTCTGCCGTAGGCGAAACAAAGATGGCTCTTATGAGAGGCATTAAACAGGTATTTGACCCTAACAATATCTTAAATCCCGGAAAAGTATGCGAAAAGTGCGACTAAGGGTTTTTGACATTTAGGACATAAGAAAATAAACAATTTAGAAATTTGGGGAGGAAATTCAAAATGGCTTATATTTTAGATGAGGACGGTCTCGCATTAGTTGCCGACGTCAAAAATTTCTGTGAGAAGGAAGTAAAGGAACAGTGCAAAGAGTACGATGAATCTGGCGAATGGCCCAGAGAAATTTACGAGAAGGCATTTGAGCTTGGCTATCAGATGATAGAGGTTCCCGAGGAATACGGCGGACTTGGAATTTCAGGCGATACACTTCTTGCTATGTACGAGGAAATGGCTAAGGCTGACGCAGGCTTCGCTGTAACATTATCAGCAAGCACACTTGCGCTTAAGCCCGTGCTTATCGCAGGAAACGAAGAGCAGAAGCAGAGATGCTGCGATATTCTCGCTAACGGCGGTATCGGCGCATTTGGTCTTACAGAGCCCAACGCTGGTTCAGACCCCGGCGCAGGAAAGACAACAGCCGTAAGAGACGGCGACGAATATGTGCTTAACGGAAGAAAATGCTTCATCACAAACGCTCCCGTTGCTGACTTCTATATCGTTACAGCTCTTACAGACAAGACAAAAGGACTTAAGGGAATGAGCGCGTTCCTTATCTACAAGGATACACCGGGATTAAGCACAACAAACCACGAAAATAAGATGGGTATCAGAACATCTATTACAAGCGACGTTGTTCTTGAGGATGTAAGAATCCCCGCTGAGCAGAGACTTGGCGAAGAGGGAACAGGCTTCGCAACAGCTATGAAAACTCTTGACCTTGCAAGAATGTTCGTAGGCTGCCTTGCAGTTGGTATCGCTCAGAGAGCGCTTGACGAAGGCATCGCTTACACAAAGACAAGACAGCAGTTTGGCAGACCCGTTGCTAAAAACCAGGCTCTTCAGTTCAAGATGGCTGACATGGCTATCCAGATTGAGGCTGCACGTCAGGTTGTATCACATGCACATACACTTGCAGACCTTGGCAAGCCTTACGGAAAAGAAGCTGCTATGGCTAAATGCCTTGCAGGCGACGTTGCCGTACAGGTAGCACTTGAGGGCATTCAGTTATTCGGCGGATACGGATATTCAAGAGAATACCCCGTTGAAAAGCTCTTAAGAGACGCTAAAATCTTCCAGATTTTCGAGGGTACAAACGAAATCCAGAGAGTTGTTATCGCTAACCACATCCTTGGAAAATTCTAATAAAATAAGCTATATAACTGTAGACGCATGTGTTCCATGCGCCTACAGTCTTGTTAATGGGGAGGCCGGACCGTAATACGATTCGGAATCAAGAGGAGACGTCCGCTTCGGCGGACAAGGATTTCAAGGCATTAGTCAAATAAATGGCGGGAGGGACGCTGTTTTTATTTGACAAGCAAAGGAAACTTTGATAAAGTTTTTAAAGGGCTGGATATGCGCCGGACAAGCATACCAAAACATAATTTTTAGAGGAGGAAATTCTAAATGGAAATTTTAGTTTGTGTAAAACAGGTTCCCGATGCAGATGTGGAAGTTAAATTAAACGCTTCAGGAGCACCTGATATCGAAAAAATAGCTCCTGTTATCAATCCATTTGACGGTTACGCTCTTGAAATGGCTACAAGATACAAAGAGGCCAACGGCGGTACTGTTGTAGTTATGTCAATCGGCGGAGACAACGTTAAAGACGTTATGAAAAACTGCCTCGCTGTAGGCGCTGACGAAGCTTATTTAGTAAGCGACGTTGTTGAGGGCGCTGACGCGCTTGCAACAAGCGAAGTAATAGCTGCCGCTGTAGCTAAGCTTGAGGAAGCAAGAGGCAAGAAATTTGATATTGTTTGCTGCGGTAAGGAATCCACAGACTACGCATGCGGCGTTATCAGCCAGCTTTTAAGCGAGAAGCTCGGATACGGCGAGGTTGTTGACGTTATCGGCTTCGAGCCTAAGGACGGCGGACTTTCCGTTAAGAAGGAAACAGAAGAAGGATATAACCTTGTTGAAATCGGAACACCCTGTGTTCTTGGTATCATCAAACCCGATTATGAACCCAGATACCCTACAATGAAGAGCAAAATGGCTGCAAGAAAGAAAGAAATTCCTGCAGTTGCAGCAGGCGTAAGCGCTGCTCCGGCCGTTAAGACAATCAAGGTTTATGAGCCCGCTAAGAAATCAGCCGGCGTAAAAATCAAAGAGGAAACTAACGAAGA
>URCD01000098.1 GCA_900546215.1 uncultured Eubacteriales bacterium
AGAACGTCCGTTATGCTTGTTTTATTAAGCGACAGCGCGCTTTTAAACCGCTCGCCGCTCATCTTTACGCCAATGAGCACAACAGGCACAAAAAGTACAAGCTGCGCAAGAATATTATAGACCATCGGGTCCATATTGTAAATATAGAATATGTTAAATAATAGTAAAGAACTTGTAATATTAAGCACAATGTAAATAATAAAAAACGTATAGGTTTTAGCTGTTCTGGTCAAAACAAAAACTCCTAACTGTTCGCGGTGCATCCGCCCGCTGATTAATCATCCGGAATGTCCTCGACAAAGTCGTCCGTCTCGTCGTTCCATAAATCCTCGTCATCGTCCTTTGGCAGGTCAGGCGAGCCGTGGGGATATTTTTCCCTGAACCTCCTGTTTACCGATTCGGAAACAAAAAGCTTTACAGAGGCAACAACGGGAACGCCCATAAACATACCGAAGGCGCCGCCGAAATACGCACCTATGGCGATAGCGAAAAGCACCTGAAGCGGCGTAAGGCCGGTTGGGTCGCCAAGCAGCCTTGGGCAGATAAGATAGTTGTCAATCTGCTGGATAACAAGAATATATATAAGAAGCCAAAGCGCCTTCATCGGGTCAACGAGAAGCACGATAAATACGGCGGGAACCGTACCAATAAAAGGCCCTACATATGGTATCATATTGGTTATGCCGATTACAACACTAATTACCAAAGCGTAAGGGATTCTTAAGATTGCCATGCCCACAAAGCACATTACTCCAAGCACTATGGCGTCAAGCAGCTTGCCAAGCACAAAGTTCTGGAATATGACGTTCACCCTCTGCATGTTGGCTATAAAACGCTCCGCCGTGCCTCCGTTAAAAACGGCGAGACAGAATTTTTTGCAGCCGGCCGCTATGTCCTCCTTGGTTGAAAGCATGTAGAAGCTTATGATTATGCCAATCAGGAAGTTGATCACGGTAGAAACAACGTTTACCGTACTGCTTATAAAGGCTGTAAAGTCTCCGCCCTTAAGCATTTCCTCCATCATTCCGGGCAGGTCGTTAAGCTGTGACTGCAGCGGCGTCAAAAGCCTTGTTATGGCGCCCATTACCGTTGTCTTTGTTTCGCTGTCAAGCCATGAAAGCAGGTCGGGCAGATTATTCATAAGGCTGTCCATATTTTCCGGCAAAGATACGATAAGCGCGTTAAAGCTTTTAAATACCGTAGGTATCATATAAATCATCAGCCATATAAAGCAGCCTATAAATATGGCGTAGGTTATAAGTATGGTCGTGTTTCTGAGAAGCTTTGGCCGGGAGCGCATTTTTTTGCTGTAGGCGCCTATAAACTTCTGCAAAAAGTTGACAAGGGGCGTAAAGAAAAAGGCTATAAAAAAGCCGTAAATAAACGTAATAAGTATATCCTTAATGGTCATAAGGAAGCTGCCGAGCGTATTGAAAAACGGACCTATGTTGTCCAAAAAACGCAGCAGCAGTATACATGAGGCCAGTACGGCGAAGCAGTACAGCGCAATTTTCATGTACTTTTTGTCAAATTTAAATTTTCGCAAGCATATTCACCTCTCAGGAAGTCGTTGCCAACATTCTAACACATCAATATCCCATTTACTATAGTTTTTCATACCAGTTTCTTAAATAAATCTTAATCCGATTGACGAAGCGGCGCGGACAACTTTATACTAAAGGCAGTTAATAGTAAAATTATAACAGGAGGTTTAAAACCTATGGCTGACGAGCAGATTATCAAGTCCTTCGCCTCTGATTTTAAAAGGATAGAGGATGAAATTTCCAAGGATATTATCGGACAAAAGGATATTATACACAAAATAATTATTTCAATGATTGCGGACGGAAACGTCCTTTTGGAGGGACTTCCGGGAACGGGAAAAACCCAGCTTGTAAAAACCGTGGCAAGGGTAATGGATTTAAGCTTCTCAAGGATACAGTTTACGCCGGACCTTATGCCGGCCGACGTTACAGGAACCAATATGATGGACGCTGAAAGCGGCGCGGTTACATTTAAAAAAGGCCCTGTTTTTGCAAATATCGTGCTTGCCGACGAGATAAACAGGGCAACGCCGAAAACCCATTCCGCCCTGTTGGAGGCTATGCAGGAAAAGACCGTAACAGCCGGAAACACAACCTATAAGCTTCCAGAGCCGTTCTTCGTGCTTGCCACCCAGAACCCGCTGGAGCTGGAGGGAACCTATCCTCTGCCCGAGGCGCAGCTTGACCGTTTTATATTTAAGCTGGACGTTAAGTTCCCGTCGGAAAGCGAGCTGCTGGACATTGTAAACATAACAACAGGCACAAGGGGAGCGGAGGCGCAGAAGCTTTATAACGCAGAAAAGATTAAGGAAATGCGTGACACCGCCATTGAGGTGCCCGTTGCCGACGCTGTCGCAAAATACGCGATGGACGTTATTATAAAAAGCCATCCCGAGCTTGATAAAAGCCCCGAGGCAGTTAAAAAATACGTACGCTACGGCTCAAGCCCCCGTGGGGCGCAGGCCATTATCAGGACAGCCAGAATTAACGCGCTTTCAAAGGGACGCTACAACGTGTCCTATGAGGATATAAGGGACGTGGCCTACGATGTGCTCCGCCACAGGGTGTTCCTCAATTTCGAGGCGCTTTCCGATGGTGTAAAGGTAGAGGATATAATTGACGAGCTGCTTAAAGAGGAAGCCTGATTATGCTTAAGGATTTGCTTACAAACGAATATCTTTCACGGCTTGAGGTGCTGGATATGGCACTTAAAAAGAGGCTGTCCTCCGTCAGCTCGGCAGGCGCGAGGAAGTCCTCCGCCAAGGGCTCTTCTCTGGAATTTTCCGATTTCAGAGAAGATACGCCGGGAGACGACCTGCGCCGTGTTGACTGGAACGGCTATGCGCGCTTCGGCAGGCTGTACACAAAGCTTTTCAATGAGGAGAGGCAGGCGGTGCTGAATATAGTCCTTGACGGAAGCGCCTCCATGCGCTTTTATCCTGAAAAATGGGACTATGCAGCGGCCTTTGCTGCGTCTATGGCCTACATAGCGCTGAACAATTCCGATTTGGTAAATATCTTTGTGGCCGACGGAGGCGCTGTTGATAAATGCACTGGACTGTCTTCAAAGCAGTCGTTTGCGAAGGCTGTAGCTTTTCTTGAAAAGGAAAATAAGGGCGGCAGGACAGAGCTTAACGGGTCGGTAAAGACCCTTGCTGGGGAAAGGCTTGGCGAGGGCATTTCCCTTATCGTGTCAGACTTTTTCTCCGAGGACGGCTATGACTCCGCTGTAAAGCTTTTAAGGAGCAAAAAACAGGCCGTAAATATGGTGCAGATTTTGGACAGAAGGGAAAGCGTGCCAGAGGACAGGGGCAACGTCAAGCTGATTGACAGCGAGACAAAGGCGGCCAGGGAGCTGGAGCTGACCCCCGAAATACTTGACAGATACGCCAAGGCCCTTGCGTCATTCAGGGCTGAAATGAAGGAGTTTGCCATAAGAAACGAGGCGGGCTTTTATGCCTTTGATAATAAAACCGCGCTGATTGCGGCAATAGGAGAAATATTGAGATAGAAAAAGACTCCGCTTTAAGCGGAGCCTTTTTATTAACTAAAGAAATTTGACTGGTGTTCTGATAATATTACTCCTGTTTTTTCTATGTGCATTTCCAGTCCTTCTATCGGTATAAGACTGTAAATTCCTGAGGTTTTGTAAATTCCATTCTCAACATATAAGTCAATTGCCACAGCATTATTTTCATATACGGCTACAACTGCCTTTCCGTCTGATGTTAAGTAGTGGGATTCCTGCTTTAAAGCGCTGAACATTCCGTAGAAATATAGAGAAAGGAATACAACCATAAACAATAAAAGTATAATAATTATTTTCATAATAAGATCAAGCTTTATGGCCGCTTTTTCTACTAAATAATTCAGAGTCTCCAGCTTATTTCCTGCTTTCTCCGACTTTTCCTCATCACTCTGACTTTTTTTAATCTTTGACAATTTGTCGGCCTTTACTAATAAATAAACAATAAGCGCAAAAGAAATAAGAACGATTAATAGGACTGCTAAATTTAGAAGTGTTGGATTTTTCAGATATAGCAGAAGCTCCGCAATTAAAAAAATACACATGAGCGCAGTAAGACCCAACGGAGTATACAACTTTTTAGTAAGGCCAATATTTTTTAGTGAATTAAGTAAACAATAAAATATTGCAATTAGGATTACCGCTGAAAGAAGGAATATAATAACAACAAGGCAGAGTTTTGGCGTGTCTGCCAGCAGCCCTGACGGAGAGGCGGCTGTAAGAAACGAAGGTATGCCGAAATAGTTGTTGAAACCCAAATTAAAAGCATATAAAAGCGCCTTGACCAAAGAAGTTGCTATAAGTACAAATAAAGCAGTGTTAATAATGGCGTAATACTTACCTCCTAGCCGTTTGTTTTCATTATTTTCGTCCATATTAATGCCTCCATTCTATTCACATTATAAGGCAAAAACTGCGGATTTCCTACATCAAAATCCGATTAAGATTAAAAAAACACCGGGCTTCAGGAAGAAAATGAAAAAGGAGAATACATTGGTATTCTCCTTTTATGCGCCCATATCCTTATTTTTATTGCTATCAATTTCCTGCGCGTATAAAAGTGCGTTAATTGTGTTAAGTACATAGGTCAGGATGTTTGGGACAGCTTTTCAATTAGACTGTGTATTTCACTTGTGGGTTTATTATTTTCAGACATTAAGTCCACTCCTTTAGTCTTGATAAATACTATTTTGAATAAAATTTAGACCTTATAAGTGCAGTATAGCATTGATTTAAGTATGCGGAAATACAAAAAATGCAGAAAAAATGACCTTATAAACGCTTTTCAATTGACAGTAAATTTTATAAATGGTAGCATACAATTGAGGTGAGTATATTGAAATTCTCAGACAAGTTAAAATTAATCAGAAACATTTATAAACAATCGCAGGAAGAGTTCGCAAAAAATATAGGTATATCACGAAGCTATTTAAACAACTTGGAACATGATAACGCAAAACCTACGGCTGTGTTTATTAATTGCGTGTCTTTAACTTATAATGTAGATAAGGAATGGTTGTTAGATGACAACAATAATGACACTGCACCATTAAAGGAAAATGAAGATATTGTTCCTCTTATAATGGCTGGCTACAAAAAGCTTAATGACAGTTATAAAAAATTTGTAGAAAATCAAATAAAAGAACTGCTGGAGATTCAAAATAAAAACGAGAAAGAATAACTGCGTTATTATAGTCAATAGGTTAGAGCCAAAATGAGAATACAAAAGTATTCTCATTTTTTATTCATATTGGTTTATGCTTTATTTAAAAGATAAAAAATGTTAACGATTACCTGAATATATGCTAAAATGAAAAACAAGAGGTGATTTAATTGAAATTTGCGGAAAAATTGAAAATGATTAGAGAAAACGCGGGATTATCTCAAGATGAGCTTGCACGTATACTTGGAATTTCAAGAAGCCATTTAAACGAGCTTGAAAATAATAGGACAGAACCAAGGCCGGTTCTTATCAACTGTATGTCACTTATGTTTGAAATAGACAAGGAATGGCTTTTGAATGACGAAAGCGGAGATATTAAGCCTATAAATAAAACTGTCAGCTTAATATCGCTGATTGACGCTGGATACGAAAAGCTTGGGGACAGTTATAAAAAATTTGTTGAAAAGCAGATAAAAGAGTTATTAAAGCTTCAGGAAGAGAACGAGAAAAATAAGGATTGATTTAGTTTTTTAATTTGTTGCCTGCTTCAAGACTACATAACTTCTCTGCTACTTAAGCCAGCTTTACTGCAAAATAAAAAACCCGGAACAAGTCGTTCCGGGTTTTTGTTTATTTGTTAAAAAGCATCAGCATTTGTGCGGCCTGCGCCCTGGTTATTTGGGCTTTAGGATTTAAATATCCGTCGCTTCCGTTTAAAATGCCTTTTCCTATTGCCCACTCAACTGCGTTTACAGCCCAGTGTGATATTTCCGCGCTGTCCTTGAAGTCGCCTGCGGAGGCCGCAGTACTTACATCAAGCCCTTTGAACTTTGCGTAGTTATAAAGAATAACCGTAAACTGCTCAGTTGTTATTGGACTTTCAGCTCCAAAATTGCCGCCGGAATAACCGCTGGCGATATTGTTTGCTAAAATCCAGTTAACTGCATTGTCATACCAATTAATCGTAAGTGAGGAAGCGTCGGGGCAGCCTTCCATGTTGTAAAATATCTGAGCTGACATTCCACGTGTAAGAATGTCTTCAGGACTGAATTTTCTATCCGATGTGCCGTTCATAATGTTGTTTTCACTGACAAATTCAACAGCCTCAGAATACCAGGCAAAGGAGCTTACATCGTCAAATCCCTGCTTAACGCCGTCAGCATTGGGATTGTATTCAGGATTTTGCTTATCTTCAGGCTTTTCCTCGGTCTTATCCTCAGGCTTATTATTATCCTTTTTTGTGCCGGTAGTTTCCTCAAGGGAATGGCTTGAGCCGCTGGATTTCTTTGGCTCCTCCACCGACTTTATTGTCAAAACTATCGTTTCAACAGGGTCGCCTGTTTCGCCCCTGGAAACGTCCACGTCATAGAATGAGACAGTGAGCTTTGTTTGCTCATAGTCCTTTATATTCAGCTTTACTGCAGTAAAAACATTTGGATATAATCCCCAAAAAGCCTGGCTGACCCAAAGCTTTTCCATATCAGCAGATTTGATACTTGCTGATACTACGCCTGTATTGCCAGAACCAATGGAGACATGAAGAAACTTTTCTTCACCAATTATAACCTTTATAGTGTCTCCGTCCTCAAATATTGTGCCGTCGTTGGGATCAAAAACGCAATAGGGTGTGTTGGGAGCCTTTATTTTGAAATTTACGGTGTAAGTTTTTTCTGTAGATTCGTTTTCGGCAGTGACCGTTATTTTGGCAGTACTGCTTATATAATCTGTTTTAGTATCAATGGTGGATGTTATTGAGGCGTTTTCGTCGTCAAGCACGCCCTGAAGGGTTATTGGAAGACGCTCCTCAGTATCAACTGGCAGCTCTACCTCATATTCCATAACATCAGATGAGAAGTTAGGTACGTCAATTGGCTCTCCTCCGTCAACTGTGTAGGTAAGGGAGCTTAAATCAGCGTTATTGCTGGCATCAGTGGGCTGATTACGTACTGTTATGGTAAAGGTAATACCCTTAACAGGGAAAGAACTATCAGCTGAAGAACCTGCACTGTTTTGGGCGGTCACAAAGAATTCTATTGTTTTTCCTGCGGCTTCAGCGTTTGGAGTATATTTAATGTAGGGCGCATTCTCTGTATCAAACTCTACCACGCCATAGTTCTCGCCGTCGACTGGAGATGTGAATTTATAGGAATAGCCCGTTATTTCAGGAGCTGAGGGATATACGGAAAAAAGCGAATCATTTTTACCAGTGAGGGTTAATTTGGAATACTCATAGGGTTCGGCTTCAGTTGTCCCATTCGGGGAAGCGGGGGTTGCGTAGCCGCTGTCATCCGCAGTTGGACTAGCGAATGGAAGGTCATTTGCCGATGCAGCGTGTGCTGTCAAAATGTTACTGGGGGGGGGTAAAAACGCATACTCCGGCTGTAAGGCAGAACGTCAGAGCCGCAGCCAAAGCCTTTTTAATAAATTTTTTCATATAAGTGCCTCCTTTAAATTAAATACTATAATTCGATTATAGTGTTAAAGAAGGTTTTTGGCAAAGCTTTTAAGTCTATAAAGTATTTTTCGTAAAAAATAGACAATCCCGAAGTGTATTCTTCGGGATTGTTTTTATTTCTTTGCTATTTTCTCGGCTTCCTTCTTCGGGTCTGCCTTTGTGAAGAGCGAAAGCTTGTCTCTCCATGATTTCTTCTTCTTGTTTTCAAGATTAACTCCGACTACATTTACAAGATAAAGCCCGCTGAGCTCAACCTTGATTGTCTTTTTAGGTACAATTACGTCATATACGTTTTTATCGGTAATAAGAGTAACTATCTGGGGGCCTACCTTTGCCTTTACCATACACATTTTGCGTCTTTTGGCCGAACCCTCAAGCTGGTCATATACCTGCTTGTTCAAGTCCTTTTCCGTCGGCTTATCGTATTTTTTATCGATAACATATATGGAGGCAATCTGCTTGTTGGCCTTAATAAAGTCCTGTGCCTCAATAGTCTTCTTATAATTTTTGCTGCTCAGCCTGTAGATGACAAAAATTACAATTGCCAGTACAACGGCTACAATGA
>URCD01000099.1 GCA_900546215.1 uncultured Eubacteriales bacterium
ATAATTAATTAAATTGTAATATTTATACGAATTCAAAACGAAAAATTATCCCGCCTACAAAAATAAAGCAGGATAAAATTTTTCGTTTAATGCTTTAATCCACAATCTGAATGAATTAGCTTTTCAAAATCATATTCTATTAGCCTATGATAGTAGCTACCCATTGCATCAAATGTAAAGCAGTATTTATATTCGTCGATATTTTCATCTTTAAAATAAATTACATACTGAAATTCTGAATTATCGATTTCTTCGCAAATATAGTCAGGAGACTCTGCTTCAAAAATACTTTTTATCTCTTCTACTGAACAATCTCTGTTTCGTATCCTTCTAATTAGCTCCGTTAAAAAATTTCCTCGCGGATTACTCTGCATTATACTGTCTATTCCTTCAGAATACACTCTTAATCCATATCTGCCATCGGAGGCTCTCTCAACATCAACTTGCCCTATATAAGGTATGGCATATTTACTGAAGCCATATATCATATCATTTACATTTTCTGTTCCAAGAAGAAATGCGGCCAAATCCTCAGTATAATAGATACAAATACTGCGGTTATGCCTTTCATTTAATTTGCACATCATCTCAAAAACTGAGTCACATAAATTTTTTAAAAGATAAGAATATCCCTTTTTCATATCATCCCTCGCTCTGACTTATGGGGACCTGAATTTCCCCCTGTCCTATTCCAAGGATAATTAATATATCATCATTTCCACCAAGAAGCAGATCATCTACAATTATTACAGCATTATCAAAGTATGGAAGTAAATCCTGTCCCTGTCCTTCTTCTTTAACTATTATTCTTGTATATTCTGTCTGATCGCCTTTATAGGTCGATACTTTGCTTATTGTGAATCCTTCATCTTCAAGGGTGTCTCTCGCTCTTCCAGCTAAGCCCATTATTTCTCCGCCATTAGCTATCTCAATGTTTTTATGCTTGCTTGATGTAAGATACTCGCCGCCTGAATAGAATATTTCGTCAACTGCCTGTCCTATTGAGCTTGTGTCAGCTATATAATAGCTCACGCCATTTATATACTGGGCATAACCCGGGATAGTTTCAGTAAGTATTTCACTTGATTTAATATCATTAATATATTTAGCGTATTTAAGCATATCCCCAAGGGACATATCAGTCTGAATATATTCAAACGCCGCTTTAATAAGACTTGGTGCATTGCTTAATATGGTATCAGTATTCATAACCTGTTTAACAAAGGCAGAAAGGAACTGGTGCTGTACCTCTATTCGACCAAGATCGCCGTTCACATACTGGCGGTTTCTAACAAGCTGCTCTGCTTGGTCACCGTCAAGGTGCTGCTGACCTTCCTTAAGATTTATATAAAGCCCCTGAACAGGGTCAGAATAATACATATTCTCAGGAACATACATATCAACTCCGCCGATGATATCAACTACAGCCCTAAATGCTTCTGTATTAAAAAGAACATAGTTGTCTATCTCTATATCTAATAAATCCTCAATCTGCATTTGGAGACAGTCCATACCTATATCTTTACCCGCATATGCGTGTACAGCATTCATTTTTACAACGCTGGGAATTGATCTGCCGGCATTAACTATTTTATTTTTTACGGCCGATGTTACCTCTGTATACGTATCTCTTGGAATCGAAAGTAGCTTTACCGTTCCCGACTTGCTGTCAAAATTAGCCACAAATATAACGTCTGTTCTTGTTTCTGCCTCGTCAACTCCACATACAAGAACGTTAATATTTATGTCGTCCTTTAGCATTGTTCCAAGAACTTCTGATACCTTAGGTGTATTTTCATATCCGTTTTCAGGCGTATAAGTTGCCTTTGTATACGCATATACGGCCACAAAGGACAACGCAACAAAGCAAACAACTATAATAAATACCGTCTTGAAAAAGGAGGCTACAGGATTTTTCTTTTTACTCTTTACTTCGCCATTATTTTTCTTTTTACCAAGCATTATCAAATCTCCTAAATCAGCTTTCTTTAAGACCTATAATTATTTTTATATCTGTTCCCCCATCTATCGCAGCGGGGTTAACAACAACCTCAGCATCTGAGAATAAGGATACAAGGTCATTGCCTATTCCATCTTCTTTAACATTTATTACTGTCTTGTCCTGTTGTGTTCCGTACCATGTTGTTATCTTAGTTACATTATATCCAAGACCATTAAGTCTTTCCTGGGTTTTGGCCGCATACCCCATTATATTTCCGCCGTTTGAAACTTCAATTGTGTACTGCTTGCTGTCCTTAGTTTCTGTCTCCTCAGGTTCCTCTTTTACAATTCCTCTAAAAATTCTGTCTGACATAACAGAAATTGCATCCTTATCAGGTATGTACATGTTTTGGGCTTCTCCTGGTATTGTTTCCATTGATATTTTTGTAACATCAACAAGAGAAATATATTTGAGATATCCAAGGCAGTCACCAAGGGATATATCTGTATTTACATATTTATAAACCGTATTTACCAAACTGGTTAAGTCGCTTAAAACATTTTCTGAATCAAATACTTTTCCAATGAGCGCAAACATAAACTCATGCTGAGTATCAATTCGGCCTATGTCCTGCTGAGCATAACCCTTTCTAAATCTAACAAGCTGCTCCGCCTGAGCGCCGTCAAGGTGCTGCTGGCCTTCTTTAAGATTTATGAGAGGACCGCCTGTGTCCGTCATATCCCAGTACATGTCCATAGGAACATACATATCAACGCCGCCGACAGCGTCAACTATCTCCTTAAACGCAGTGAGGTTTATTTTGACATAATGGTCTATATCAACATTTAACAAGCCTTCCAGGGTAGAAACAAGATATTCATTATTTTTTTCTTCACCTGCATAAGCATACAATTCAGTTATTTTACATTCGCCTGTAGTACCGTACTTTGTAGGAATATAGTCTCCTCTTCCATTATTCTGCATATCCAGCATCATACTGTCAGACATGAAAACCTGGGTATCTCTTGGTACAGATACAAAATAAGCATCGCCGGTTTCAGTATCAAATGAAACGACAAAAATAACGTCTGAATGAATTTCATCTTCATCCGTTCCTATAATCGCAACATTAATCCTATTATCAGCAATTGTCGCATCTAAATCGCTTTTGGTTGGTGAGTTAAGTGCCTCCTGCTTGTCCCTCTGAGATTTAAAAGCGGTAGCTGCCAGCACAAATACAGCCGAAAATACAAATACAATAACAAAAACCGTAAGAATAAATCTTCCTACAAGCTTTTTCCTTCTTCGCCTATTTTTATAATTACTATTCTCTTTATTACCCACCTGTATTCTCCCCATTTTCATCTTATAAACACATTATTAAATTTAGCTAAGTTATTATAGCAAAATTTTATCTTTTTTACAATATAAATGAAAGTTTTATGTCAGAATTAAGAAAAATTTAATATAACGTCTATGCCTGTCAAAAGTCGATATTAAGCGGTTTCATAAAGAAATAAAAAAATTTATCATAGCATTAACAAACTCTTTATGTAAAATTTACTTAAATTCTAAAAAATATTTTTTAAGGCTATCTTAATGATTTCTTTTGTAAATTGTATTAAAATTGTAAAAACTATTTGCACAAATGAGGCAAAAGAGTTATTGTATATAGCGGCATATTTAATAATGTGCTTATATTGTTTACCGGAGGCTTTACAAATGACAGTAAAAAAATTTAAACCAAATATTATTCCATCCTTAATAGTAATATTTATTGTTTCACTTATTACTACAGCTTTAATGTTTTATATCGCTCCCGGTTCATTGCTGACGTTTATGGAGTTGGCTGTAAATAGTCCATTGCTTATCATTCTTAATTATCTTCCTGTTTTACTTATAATGCTTCTATTTTATTTTGTCAGCGGAAATTTTATATTCTCATCAGGTATTCCAGCAATGATATTTTTAGCCGGAGCCTTTGTAAACAGAACAAAGACCAAGCTAAGACAGGATCCCTTGGTTCCAAGTGATCTCTCAGTTATAACTGAAGTCAAATCCATACTTTCAAATTATGACAGAATATACACTGTTCTTGCTATTGCGGCAATTGCTATTATAATTGCGATATGCGTACTTGCATTTATATTTTTTAAGAAAAGTGATGGTCTTACGGTTAAAAAAAGAATTGCAGGTGCCGCCGGCTGTCTAATTTGCTTTGTAGTTATGTTTTCAACTGCATATTCCAATACTGAACTGTATGAAAGCTTTGCGGTAGACGGCAATATTTACTTTAAAGTAAACCAGTATATATCCAAGGGCTTTTTGTACAGCTTCTTATATGATATAAATAATCTTAAAGTTACTAAGCCGGATAACTATAATCCTTTTACTTACCAGGCAGTTGACACGCCGGCCGAACTGTCACAATTTGAGGATATTGAAAAACCAAATATTGTTATGATAATGAGTGAAGCTTTTTCTGATATCAGTAATTCTGAGCATATAAGCTTTGAAGGCTATGATGACCCTCTTTATTTTTATAACCAATTTATTGAACGTGACGATGTTATAGCCGGCCACATTGTAGTTCCGAATTTTGGCGGAGGAACCTCAGATACTGAATTCGACGTTTTAACCGCATGCTCAACTAAGTATGTTGACAGCTCACAGGTGTCATATAACTTTGTAAGGACTCCAATGCAGGCTCTCCCGAGACTTTTAAACAGTATAGGTTATGATTCATTAGCAATTCACCCCGGGTATGGCTGGTTCTACAATCGAATAAATGTATTTCAAAATATGGGATTTGATGATTTCCTATATCTGGAGGAAGATTTTGATCCAGAGACCCAGAATAAGGGCGGCTATATTTCTGATGCTGTAACGACTCACTCCATAATAGAAAATTTTGAAAAACATACAAAAGAAAGTGATAATCCGTTCTTTGAATTTTGCGTTTCAATACAAAATCATGGGCCATATGAACAGAAATATAACGACCTTGAAATGAACTTTTCAACGGACATAGAGCTCTCTGATAATGAAAAAGCTATATATTCCGGCTATTTTGAAGGTATTAAAGACGCAGATGCACAAGTGGAAACATTGGTCAATTATTTTGAGAACAGTGATGAGCCAGTTATTTTAGTATTTTTCGGTGATCATCTTCCCGGATTTTCAAATGGTATGACTTACTTCTCACAATTCAGACCCGATATAGATTTGAACGGGAACCAATGGCAGCAAATGAAAGCCTATGAAACTCCATTTTTTGTATGGGCAAATAATGCTGCATTAAAGTCTACAAATTTTTCTAAAAACTTAAGAGAAATTGATATGCCTGTAAATAAAGTGATAAGCTCATTTTATCTTGGCGCAATGACTATGGAGCTTATTGATTTGGACAGTATTTCGCCTTTATTCGAATATGTAAATGATATGAGAGGAAGAATTCCAGTAGCGTCTGCTAACTGGTATATGTATCCAGACGGTACAGTCGATGGACAGGTTGATACTGACGATGAAGAAATGCTTAAGTATTATAAGGGATGGATATATTATAAACTATTTGATGAACAACTAAATTAGAAATAAAAATAGCCCGGCTTATAGGCTGGGCTATTTTATTAACTTATCATTCCAAGGCTCACTATTAACGCCCTGTTTACTAAGGACATTAATTCATTGTCTGTACTGCATATCTTTTCACGAAGTCTCTTTTTGTCAATTGTACGGATTTGCTCTAAAAGGATTACAGAATCCTTTACAAGGTTATACCTTTCAGCTGATATTTCAATATGTGTAGGCAGCTTTGCCTTATTAATCTGTGATGTAATAGCCGCACAAATTACTGTAGGACTGTATTTATTTCCCATGTCATTCTGTATGATAATTACAGGTCTTATACCGCCCTGCTCCGAACCAACCACTGGTGAGAGATCCGCGTAAAATATGTCTCCTCGTCTGACTGTCATTCTCTTCACACTCCGCTTGCATATTAAAAATAGTTGAGCGGTATGTATGCAAAATATTTATTTTTATGTACCTGCCTTTCAACTATTCCCAGCAGATATTATTGCCTTTGGAAATTTTTTTATACCATTTCAACAAAATTATTATACATATTTGACCGTTTTTACTGCTTTACCGTCCTTTAAATACTGTCTTGGAACGCGCTTGCTCAATGTGCAGAACACCTCATAGTTTATTGTTTTTAATACGGCAGCAATATCGTCCGCGCTGATTTCGTTGTAGCCCTGTCTTCCCATAAGCACAACCTCATCATTAATTTCGACATCATTTATGTCTGTAACGTCAACCATAAACTGGTCCATACAAATTCTTCCTATTATAGGAGCGTACTGACCTCTAATAAGCACCCTGCCACCTTTGGAGTACGCGCGAATAAATCCGTCGGCATAGCCAACCGGAATTGTTGCTATAATACGTCTGCCAGGAGCCTGATATTCTCTTCCATAGCTGACATAATCTCCGGCTTCAACAGTCTTGACATAGCTGACATGGGTCTTAACTGACATTACTGGTTTCAGCATCAGATTTTCTTTTTTCACCTCATCAGAAGGATATGCACCATAAAGAATAATTCCGGGTCTTACCATGTCAAGCATCATATTGTCAAAATCCATTATACCCGCACTGTTTGATGCATGCCTCACTGGTATATTTAGTCCCCTGTCCTTAAGCATAGAATCCATTTTTATGAATTTATCGAACTGGCTGCAGGTATAGGTTTTATCAGCTTCATCAGCTGTTGAAAAATGTGTAAACATGCCGTTGACCTCAATATTAGGCAGCTTGGATATTTCAACAATTTCATTGGCTGAATCTTCATTTACCCTATAGCCTATACGTCCCATTCCAGTATCAATTTTTATATGTACGACCGCTGTTTTTCCCAGTTTTACAGCGGCCTTTGAGAGCTTTTGAGCAATATCATATGAATAAACGGTCTGTATAAATCCATTGTTTATTACATCCTCTAAACGAAGTTCAGGAGTATATCCAAGCAGAAGTACAGGCGCTTCAATACCGTTTCTTCTAAGATTAAGGGCTTCGTCTACAACAGCAACTGCAAGCCAGTCTGCGCCGTTTTCAAGCAGCACTTCGGCAGTCTCAACAGAACCGTGTCCATATGCATCAGCCTTAATAATTCCTATAATTCCTGTACCTCTTTTTGTTCTGGATCTTATATTTTTGATATTGAATGCAAGAGCGTCCAAATCTATAAGAGCCAAAACTCTTTCTTCATCAGTCATTTTGTTCCTCCGTTATCATGCCTTGAAAACAGAATCCTCTATTTTCGGGTTGTATTCAAATTCATTATAAGTTATAACGTATCTTTCGTTTCCCTGTTCATCATAAATAACAAATTTCAGCGGCATAAGCGTTTCATTGTCGACCCAAAGCTTTTCTGTTGCTATGTACTTGTTGCCTCCGGGTACCACCGCCTCAAGCATAGTGCACTGGCTTTCGTCTAAGTTAACTGCGGTATCTACAGCTACGTCCTCAGACTGAAGATAGTTTCTCACAAAGCTGCATAAAAACAATTCATCTCCATTTTGCCCCTTAGGCATATCCAGCGTTACTGTTTCATCAGTTTTTGCATTATACTGAGATATTGTAGTTCCGTCATATACAGTAAAATTCCCTTTCATTGATTCGGGCGACGTAATTTCCAAGCGATATTCCCCTGAGCTTTTGTTATACTGAACAGTTTCGTATGTCATTTCACCCTTATTCGATATTCTGGTAAGGGTAGCAGCGCATTTGTAGCTTTCCATTTCTGAAATTTGCTTTTGAACCTTTTCCATTGCCGTCATTTCGGTTTTTCCGCATGAGGCAAGCACAGCGCAAAAACATAGGGCTGCAGCCGCGCATGCGATACGTTTCATTAAAGTAAGCATAATATAACCTCTTATAATATTTTATAATTATATATACTTACCACATTCAAATAAAATTCCTATCTGAATCGGTTAATGGCCAAGGCAATGTTCTCAGCTATATCCCAGGACATCACACCGTATGTCCCCATTTTTTCCATACATATATCCCCGCTTAAGCCATGTATATATGCTCCTGCCGCGGCCGCCAGAAACGGCTCAATTCCCTGAGCTATAAATGACGATATAACACCGGTAAGCACATCACCCGAACCGCCTGTAGCCATTGACGGGTTGCCTGTTATATTTATTACAACTCTCCCATCTGGGCCTGCTATTACACTTCTGGCGTCTTTAAGAACAACGACAGTATTAT